>JAQCJA010000053.1 GCA_027593305.1 bacterium | reverse complement strand
CTGCCAGTTTGTTCGGCAAGATCGCGACGTGGGCGATGGCGCTGACGATTCTGGCTCACGTGCTCAATATCGAAGCGACATGGTTGCGTCTGGCCCACGTGCTGACGGCCTTGCTGATCATCGGCTCAGGCAGTGATTATGCCCGCCGGTTGCGCTACACCCTGCGTCAGCTCAATCAGCCGCCTGCCGCGGTCGCGGACGCCAGTTCCTCGAGTCGGACCGAGGCGTAGCGCCCCTCGCGAGAGGTCCGGCCGAAGCGCTCCTGGATTTCGTTCAGCAACTGCCGTTCGGCTGATTCGTCCCCGCGGTCCTGGTACAGACGCGCCAGATTGATGTAGGCACCACGAAAGGTGGGATCCGCAGCCATCGCCTTGTGAAAGTGCTCCACCGCCAAATCCCACCTCGTCTGTTCACGATAGACCTGACCGAGATTGCTCAAGGTCTCAGAGAACATCGAGTCGATTCCCAGAGCTGCCTTGTAGGCCTGCTCGGCGCCGGACAGGTTGCCCAACTGGCGCCGGATATAGCCCAGATTGTTCCATGCCTCTATGTTGTCCGGCACAAGCCGCGCCGTGGTCGCCCAGGCCTTCTCCGAGCGCTGCAGGTCGCCTGCCTCAAAGTAGACCTGTGCCAGTTGTTGATGGGCCTGTGGAAAGGCCGGGTGCACATCGATGCAGCGCTCCAGCGCGATCCGGGCACTGTCGGCAACACCGTACTTGCGGTAGATCTGCCCCAACTGGTAGTACAGGATGGGCGAGTCAGGTTGAGTGCGCAGAGCATCGCGCACCGTCAACACCTCGGTGCGCAGCCGTTGTCGTGCCGGATCTTCCTCTTTTTCGTTCTCGCCGCAGGCTGCGATCAGCAACAGACACGCCAGTCCTGAGGCGCCCACCCTCCCCATCTTGATGCTCAACCGTCAGTCTCCGTTTTTACCATTATTCCGTCTCTGCCTTCTTGCGCCACAAGACTCTGGCACCGTAACGCCAGCCGTACATAGCGAAGGGGGCCCGATCGATATACGGTCGTTCGAAGGGGCGTGCTGAAATCAGCGCTTTCCAGTTGCGCACTTTGCGGAAGGGAATCGCCCCCTTTTCCGGCATGTAGATACCAAACAGACACGGAAACCGCAGCGGTATGGGCTCAGGCAGGTCGAAGTGATTGACGCCGATTCTGCGGGGCACAACCAGTGGACTCTCACCGAGCAGTTCGAAGCTCTTGGCGCCCTCCACGGCGCGAACGATCAAGAGTTTCACCGGCGTCAGTTCCCGAGCCTCAAACTCCCACGCGAACACCTCGCCCCCATCGGCTGCAGGTGGGAAGATCCGCGTCGTCTCGATGATGGTCAGGCCCTCGTCAAGATTGAGCGTGTCACCCTCGGCGATATCCACGACGCCTACCGTATCGACCTGCCAACCTGCCTCCTGAGCCATGGCCACAGAGTCGGCAGGTGGCGTCTCCGGCGACCCACACCCCCAGACCAGCAGGCACGCAGCTGTTGCCAAAGATCGGAAACGGCATCGAAAGCGGCCCAACCGGACACCACCTAGTTGGGGCATACGAACCGTCGCCACCAGGCGGAGGGTTGGACGCCCTGCTGATGCTCAACGTAGAGGCGCAGCAACTCAACAACCTTCAGGCGCAACGCCAACTTTTGCAGATCGATTTGTGGCATGAGAACTGATCTCCTTACTCAAACATGCGGAGGCGGGTGATGTCACGCCCACTTGCCAGCAGGTCGCCGGGAAAAAACCCGAGGCCAAAATAGTACCGCAGCCTGTCGATCTTCTTCGGCGCATCAGGATCGTCAGGTGACAACCCTTGCGCCCGCGCCTCTTCGTGCTGCAAGCGGCGCCGGTTGAGGGGATGGGCAATCTGGAAGAAGGCCCGCAGGGGAATGCTATAGCTGGTGAACATCTCCAGACGCAACTCGCCGCCTACGTCGGACAGAAAATCGTTGGGTTCGAAATCGTTGAGATTGGCTTCGTCGAAGTTGCCCACGGCACCGATCTCGGCGAAGGCCTCGGCGTACAGCTTGGCGAAGGTGAAATTGAGGAAACTCGTGTCCATGCGACGGAACACCGGAAAACTGTAGGCCGTGCGCGCGTAGAACAGCTTCGATCCGGATCTGGTGAAATAGGGGTAGCCGCTGAGGAAGTTGTGACCACCAATATAGTAGCGCAGGGGCCAGTAGAAGCGCCCTTCGAAGAAGCCACCATCCGGATCAAATCCCGGCTTCAGAGGCAGATTGCGATAGGCCCCGAGGAAGCGGAAGGAAACGCGGTTGTTGAACGGCAATCCCACGTTCTCATTGTAACTGGCGATGTACTCGTTGACCGTCAGAGCCTGGGGATCGCGACCGAAGAAGTTTCGCGGCGAGCCGTCTGCTGACGTCAGTTGCGCCAGAGAATCGGCGACAGTCACCTTCATATAGCGGTAGGCGAAACTGGCGCTGCGGCCCGTCGCATTGACCATGAAGTCGGCTGTGGGCTTGATCCGGCGATACTGCCAGGCCAATGTCAGATCGTCTGCATCGAAGAAGTCAAGACCCTGATACCAGTCGAAGGCATTGCTGCGTTCGATCTGTGCCACGTCCTGTTTGATCAGTTCCTGCGGCAGGGACGCAGATATGTCGACACCATCCTGAATCACGTAGAACTGCGTCTGCTGGCGCAGCTGCTGCAACGACCAGTCTTCATCGTAGTTCCGATGCTGGTATTGCACAAAAACCTGGCCGCGGGGGGTGACGGAGACATCGAGTCCGATGGCGAACATCTTGAAGACGTCCTTGAAGCGGTCCCTCCGCGTCTCGATGTCGACGACGTACGTTTCAGCGCCAGGAATGAGCAGATCCGAAGAATCCGTCGGCACCGGGTAGATTGTCGATGTGCTGATGGTGTCTCGCGTCACCGACGTGTTGCTGATGACGTAATCCACTTCGCGACGGCGCAGAGCGATGAACAGGCTCGGGCTGAAGCCGCGATTGTTGCCCTCCACGGGGTAGAGAGAACGCTCGTACATCAGCAGAAAATCTGTATTGAGATCCGTCTTCTCTCTGAAATTCTTCCCCAGAATTGCCTGGCCCGTTAACTGATCGTTACCGAAGATGTTCGACGCCTGCAGGAAGCCTCCGGCGCTGATCTGGTTCAGGCCGAACTGGTTGCCGATGAAAGTCGGGCCCATCTGCACGATCGGTACCAGGTCGTAGATCCGGCGGCCGAAAGCGGGCGTGATGGTGTACTCGTCAGCCAACGGCGGCAATTTGACCTTTGTGAAGTAATCCCGCGGAAGATTCTCACCCCAGTCGACGGGGCGCTCAGAAGCCTGCGGCTCGATGCGGAACAGATCGAAGTCATTGGCGTGGTAGCCGGCGTAAACGATACTCCCATCGGCAGCCACTGCTGGTGTGAAGGCACCACCGACGACGTTGGTCAGCTGCACGACGTTGTTCGTCGCCAGCTCATGCCGATACAGATTGAATACGCCCGATACATCGGAGGCGAAGACGTAGCCACTGCCATCCGGCAACCAGTAGGGATCACGCTCGTCTGCATCGGTCGCCAGCAGCAGGCGAAAACCTGAGGTGTCAGCTGCGGGAATTGCCAGCGAGTCTGGAAACACCTTGAGCGAATCCGGTACGACCCTTCGGTCGCGGATGCCCCAGTCCTTGGGCCGCGGCGGACTGTCGGACCGCATGATGGCGATATCACGGTCGTCGCCACGGAAAATACTGAACAGGAGCTGGTCGCCATCCGGAGACCACCGCGGGGCGTAGACCTGTGCGCCATCCTCGAAATTTGTCAACTGCTTGAGGCCGGGGCCGTCGACGTTGATGATGTGGAGGTTGGCGTTACCATCCGCCAGGCGTGAAAAGACGATCTGCCGGCCATCCGGGGACACATGCGGATCCCGTGCGCGCAAGCCGGCGCTGAGGAGATGTTCTTCTTCGGAGTCCAGATCGTATACAGCGAGATCATTGCCCCCGCGCTTGTTGCGCAGGAAGTAGACCTTGCGGCTGTCGGGGGACCACGAGACCCGCGTGTCGACGGAGCGCTCGATCGTCGTGTTGCGGCCCGTCTCGAAATCGTGGATCACGAGTTGCGGAATCCGGTAATCCCGATCTTCGCTGGAGATGAACGCGAGTTTGGTGCCGTCAGGCGACCAGGCGGGGTGATAGTCCAGTGTGCCGCCATTGACGGTGTCGCCCAGGTTCACGCCCTCCTGGAATCCGTCGCCGCGGATCTCAGTCACCTGCTGGGTATATTGCTCGGTGAGATACCTGACCCAGTCATCGTACAGTTGCTCGGCAGAGATCCCCAGGACCCGACGGATGGCCACTTCGAAGCTGAGGAACCCGATGTGTTCCTGCAGTTGATTGACTTTGTCCCGCCCGTACTGGTCGGCGATATAGACGAGCAGGCCGAAGCCCTGATTGTAGACCATCTCGCCGTAGTAGCCGCCGGTGCGGTTGCTCAGCGTGCCCATCTCGGTATACGAGTGCATGTCGTGTTCGAGCACGGCCATGCGCAGCACCATATCACGATGGGAATCCCAGGTATCCCAGCCGAGGGCGTAGGGCCCCATCTGCGCAATCCCTTCGACCCACCACTTGGGGGTGTTCATGTAGTACAGGGGCAGATCGAAACTGATGTCGGGATTCGAGTCGAAGCGACTGATCTGCAGCAGCGCAAAGCGGAAAGGCCACTTCTTGCGCGCCTTGTCCAGCGTGATGACGTGAGCGATCTCGTGCGTCAGAACATTGCGAATCCAGCCATGTTCGCCGCGGATCTCCCAGTCGACGTTGGAGGCCCAGATGTTGACTTCGTTGGTGTAGTCCGAGGCCGATCCGTTGCCGTAATCGGAATCGTCGCGCACGTTGATGTGAATCGGCGCGTACTCAGCGTAATACTGGAAGGCTGCTGCCAGTTGCGGAAAGATTTCCTCTGCGACCTCGGCCACACGTCGAGCCGTACGCTCCGTGCCGGCTGCAAAGGTGATGTAGTAGTGGTCGGTATGGATGGTGCGTGATTGACTGTGGGCGGCGCCAGCACCCAAGAGGGTGGCGACGAATACCAGGGTCCTGAGGGAAGGCGTCAAAGACGGCCCACCTTTCTGATTTTACTGAAGTTATCCACCGTAAGCCTCGTAAGATACTGGAGGCCTCAGAGAGAGTCAAAGCCCTCTGAGGGCCCCTTTTTGCTCAGCGGTACTGCTCGATGTCGCCCCGGTACTGCAGGCCCAGAACTGTGCGCGAGCGCCCGACGTTGCAGGTGTCGGCCGCTTCTGTCGTACCGACGATGTGGAAGATGTCGAAGCCGATATCAGAGCCTGCCTCGACACTCAGGCGACAGGCCTCAGCCAGATCATGGCGGCACACCCAGCCGGCGCCCGCCCGGTGGCCTTGCGGACCAAGTTTCTCCTTCTGACGTCCCAGGCCGATGCGCGTGTCGACGATGTAATCAGGCCGCAGCACGATCAGGGGCAATTGGAACGCATCCCAGTACTGGCGACACATCTCTTCCTGCAGACGCTTCGTAACCGCATAGAGCGAACCGTCCGGTCGACGTACGTCGGCACTGAAAAACACCCCCTGGGGATGGATCGTCTGACATGATCCGATGTGGACGACCCGGCGAACCCCGGCGTTCCGCGAAACTTCCAGCACGTTCCACAGCCCCTTCAGGTTCACCAGAAAGGCACGCTCATCCGTGCGGTCCTGCTCGCCACCTTTGGGAAACCATACGGCAACGTGAACCACTGCATCACAGCCGGCGACGGCGGCCTCCACCTCCGAGTAATTGGCGATGTCACCGTATATGCGTTCGCCCTGCCATGGGCCGTCGACGTCTTCCCATGCAGCCCACGCCTGCTGGGTGTGATCAAAGGCGCGGACCTGATGACCATGCGCCTCGAGGTTGGCCAGCGTCGCCCGCCCGAGCCAACCTGCACCACCGAAAACGACAATTTTCACTTTGCATTCTCCTTCAGGTAGGCGGTCTCCACTTTGCGCAGTGCCGCAACGATATCGCGCACCTCATGGTCGCCGAATTTTTCGTGAATGTGCAGCAGGAAGTGGCTTTCGACTGCTTCGACCGCCTGCGGGCACGGGAACGTCGCCTGCCGGTCCCCTTTGTAATCCGGCAGCCCCCAGGGATAGTCACTGGGGGGAAAGACCCGGCGACGGCGAAACCAGTCTGCTTCGGCTGGCAGGTGACGGTAACTGGGGGTCGTCGGGATTCCCTCCGCCGCAACGGCAGCGGCGAAGGCGTTCTTGTCGACGGTAAGATGCGTTGCATCGACGTGAATCCGCAGGAACCAGTACACCCCCTCGGTCTCGGCCACTTCGTGCCCCAGACGCACGGCGGTGGCACCCGCCAGCCCGTCGGCGATGGCCGCGGCCACACGTCGTCGGGCTGCGATGATGTGCGGCAGACGGGCCAGTTGCACCCGTCCCACGGCAGCTGACAGGTCATTGCCGTTCAGGTTCAGCCCGGCACGCACATTCGTGCCCCCCGTCAGGCCCAGAGGTTTGCCACGGTCGGCGAAACGCTTGCAGCGCCAGCCGATCTGCTCGTCGGTGCTGAAAACGACGCCTCCCTGCGGGCCCGTGGCGTGATGCTTGCCGCTCATGGTCGAGAAGGCTGCCACCGCACCGAAGGTGCCGACGGGGCGGCCGTGATACAGGGCGCCATGGGACTGGGCACAGTCCTCGATGACCGGCAGACCCCGCGAACGTGACAGCTCAAGAATCGGGTCCATGTCTGCAGGTTCACCGGCGATATGCGCCACAAGAATCGCCCGTGTGTGCGGCGTCAACACGGCGGCGATCTGCTGCGCTCCGGCATTGAACGTGCCCGGTGCAGCGTCGGCCACAACAGGTATCAGATTCAGCAGGGCCACCGGCATGGCCCCCCCTGGATCGGTGATCGGTGGGATCACGACCTCGCCAGCCGGCGCCAGCTCGAGTCCGCCGAGGGCCGCGTACACGGCGCTGGTGCCAGAGTTCACCAGATCGGCGAATCCGCCACCATGAAAACCCGCGAAGGCTGCTTCATAGGCCGCCTCCTCTGGCCCACCGTAGCCGATGACATCGCCATGTTCGATGGCAGCATCGAACAGAGCCATCGCTGCTGCTTTTTCGGCCTCGCCGAACAACGCCCTCTTCGGCAACGGCTCTGTGCGCACCGGTTTTCCTCCGTCTATCGCCAGCATCCCTGATCTCCTTGTCACCATTTGCTGCGCTTCCCTGGGCCCTACGTGCTGCAAACAATACACAGTGGTATAATAAGGCCCCGTGACGATCTCTCTGGTATTCTCCTGTCTTACCGTCGGTTCGCTGCTGCTGACATCGATGGCCGTTGGCATCGTGCGACGCCTGGCACCACGTATGGGCCTGGTCGACGATCCTGCCGGAGGGGCGTACAAGACCCACACGGAGGCCACACCCTATGGCGGCGGGGTGGCGATCTGGATCGGTGTCATGCTGCCTCTTGCCGCCATGTTCTATTGGGTCTCAACCTCTGGCGCAGGCGTCTACCATGACGGCCTCAACTGGATCGACCCCATGGCACCATTTCTGTTGTTCCCCCTGGAGCCCTGGAGCCCGACCATCGCCCAGGTGAGTCAGGTTGTTGCCGCCCTCGCCGCCGCCTCCGTGCTGTTTCTGCTTGGGCTTGCCGACGATTGCCGTGCACTGCCAGCGGGCCCCCGATTCGGCGTGCAGCTTGCCGTGGCAGCCCTGCTTGTCGGTGTTGTTCCCGGCTTCCAGCTGGAGTTGATCGATGATCAGCAGATCATCAATGCCACCATCAGTGTTGTCTGGATTGTTGCCCTGGCCAACGCCTTCAATTTCCTTGACAATATGAACGGCCTCGCCGCTGGTCTGGGGGCCATCACGATCGGCACATGCGGCACCATTGCCATCCTGACGCAACACGTGCCAGCCACCGTGCTCTGCCTCACCGTTCTGGGCGCATGTTGCGGTTTTCTGCTCTTCAATTTCCCCAGGGCGTCGATCTTCATGGGCGACGCCGGTGGGCTTTTTCTCGGCTTCCTGGGGGGCGCGTTGTCCATCCTGCTGAGCAATCGACTGGCAGCCGCAGCCCAGACGCATATGCTGCCCTATGCCCTGATCCCGTTGATCCTGTTTGCCGTGCCGGTGTACGACCTTGTTACCGTTGTCGGCCTTCGTCTGTTTCGGGGACTGGCGCCCTGGGCTGGCGACACGAACCACATCAGTCACCGCCTGGTGGCGGCGGGATTGACACGTGTGCGGGCCGTTCTTGCACTCTACGTCTTGTGCGTGTGGGTCGCCTTCGGCTGCCTCGCCGCCCTGCGCGCCGACCCGACAGCGGTGTGGACAACGCTGAGTGCCGTGCCTGCGGCGATCCTCCTGTTCGGACTGATCGATCTGGGACTGGCTCGGCGGGCCACTTCCCCCTAGCATTGCAGCCTTCGCTGTCAAACCTGAACCCAGAGAAGAACCGATGAGTCCTCGTCCGCGCATCCTGATTACCGGCGCCGCCGGCCTGGTGGGCAGCGCCCTCCGCCGATATCTCCAGGACCGTTATGATTTTCGCCTGCTGTTTCACCGCAACGTTCCCGAAGTTGCCAAGGGCGATCAGGTTGTCGTTGCCGACGTGGGCAACTTTGAGTGTATGGTCGAAGCTGGCGAGGGTGTGGATGCCATCGTTCACCTGGGGATTGCTGTCGCCGGCAGAGGGGCACCCCGCACGCTCTACAACCAGATGATCTTCGACACCAACGTGAAAGGCACCTACAACATCTTCGAGTCCGCACGGATCAACAAGGTGCCCAAAGTCGTCTTTGCCAGCACCAACCATGTTACCGGCTTCTATGAAAAAGAGGGGGTCATCTCCTCCCCCGATCTGCCGGTCCGCCCGGACAGCATGTACGGCGTCAGCAAGGCCTATGGCGAAGCCATGGGACGCTACTATTTCGACCAGTTCGGCATCGCCTGTTACTGCATCCGCATTGCCAATTTCCCCAATACGGACGAGGTCAACTCCGCCTACGAGCCCGGGAAGAACCGCTGGTTATCCAGTCGTGACATGGCGGAACTCACCGCGTGCTGCCTGCAGGATCCTGTATCCCAGTTTGCCATCATCTATGGCGCCTCCCTGGGTGGCGAAATGAAATGGGATCTGGCCAGTGGCAGACAACTCGTTGGCTGGGAGCCTCAGGACCGGGGTGCACCCTCGGCGTGACCGGTTCCGCCCACCTCGGAGGAGGGTATGCCGACGCCGAGCCGGACATCGGGCCGACACTGAAGGCCGTGCTGGCGGCGGCAGTTCCGGGAGATCCGGAAGCACGCCTGGTAATTCTCGCAGGCCCTCCAGGTAGCGGCAAATCGGCTCTCGCAAGCCGGTTGTTGCGGCGCCTGCCCGGCGCGGTCTGCATTGACAAGGACTGGGTCGCCGGAGGTTTTATCCTCGAGGCAGCCAGCAGCGATGGGGCGGCCGGCACTGCCTATGGCAGCCACCGGTACTGGCAGCGTCTGCGGCCGCTCGAATATGGCGGCGCCGTCACCAGCGCCTGCGCCCATCTGGCAGGTCGCCGCACCGTCTTTCTCCTTGGTGGCTGGGGACCCGAACTGGCAGACTTCGATTTCTGGCCCAAACTGGCAGCTGCCGTAGCCCCGGCATCGATGGAGGTCATCCACCTCGACGCCCCAAATGCAGCTGTCTGGCAATGCCGCATGCGGGCTCGTGGATCACGGGCTGACAGCCCCTGGTTCGACGAATTCGCCAGGCGACTCACAGCGACAGCCGTATGGCCGAAGGCGCATCGCCTGCCGACGGATGGGACCATCCACGACGTCGTGCAACGCGCTCTGGCCGTGCTTGGCCCGGCGCCCATGGAAAGGTAAGGGGATGGACATCCTGCACAGCGCCGCGGGCTACATCACGTTGCTGGTCATCGCCCGGTGGGTCGGCACCAGAAGGGGGCCTGTACCGTGGCGGGTTGTGGGAGTCGCCACAGGGCTGCAATTGCTGCTCACCGCCGCCCTGCTGCTCACCGGGTTGCGGACCCATGTCTTCGACGTGGTCGGGGCCCTGACGTCTCTGTTGCAGGCGACATCGCAGAAGGCTGGTCAATCGCTGCTCTTCATTGGCGTCAGCAATCCGGAATTCACCTCGACCTACGGGCCGATCATCGCCCTCGAGATCGCCTCCGTCATCATTTTTGTCGCGTCGCTGTCGCGGGTCCTGTATCACTACGGTATCCTTCCCTGGATCATCGGCCTGCTGAGCCGCTTCATGCAGCGCGTTTTCGGCATCAGCGCCGCCGAGAGTGTCGGTGTTGCCGCCAATGTGTTTCTCGGCATGACCGAGGCACCCTTGTTGATCCGACCCTACGTGGCCGGACTGACGCTGAGTGAATTGTTCTGTGTGATGACGGCCGGTATGGCGACCATCGCCGGCACGGTGATGGTCGTCTATGCCACGATGTTATCTGGCGCGCATCCCGACATCGCCGGACATCTGTTCACCGCATCGGTGATCAGCGCCCCGGCGGCCATCGTCGTCGCCAAATTGATGCTGCCGGAAACCGAGCGGCCCGTCACTTGCGGAACTCGCATCGAACTGGAAACGGAACAGACCCTCAACGGACTCGATGCGGCAGCCCGGGGGGCCTCAGAAGGGATGCACCTGTTCCTCAACATTCTGGCCATGCTGATCGCCTTCATCGGGCTTGTGGCACTGGTCAACGCCACCCTCGGCTGGCTTGGTCAACAGTTGGGTATCGTCGGCCCATGGACGCTGCAGGCGGCAGTAGGTTGGCTGTTTCGCCTGCCGTGCTGGCTGATGGGTGTCACCTGGTCCGAGGCGGGGATTATCGGCGAACTGATGGGGGTGAAGACGATTCTCAACGAATTCGTCGCCTATGTGGACCTGTCGAACCGCATGCGCAGCCCGGCAAGTGGCCTCAGCAATCGGGCTTTCCTGATCGCTGTGTATGCCATGTGCGGTTTTGCCAATTTCGGCTCCGTTGCCATCATGATCGGCGGCATTGGCAGCATCGCGCCGGAGCGGCGCGGTGACCTGGCACGTCTCGGTATGCGTTCCATCCTGGCGGGAACGCTGGCGACCATGCTGACGGGTTGCGTGGTGGGACTCTTCACCTGGTAGGCTGAGGGGCCGACGGTAAAAAAACGAGCCCTGCCAGGGCACGTTAACTCCCTGTTTATTGGGTAGGTTGGAGAATTGCGACGCACCTGGACGAGGCCCGCCATCAGGCTTTGCGGATCATTTATCCTGTCGAAACGTCCGTCCAGTGGTTAGTTTATTGCACTTCGAAAACAACATTCAGCCGATCAGATTCGAGAGTTATGGCCAAGGAACGCAAGTCCGCCTACCGCTCCCAGTTCGACGGCCACCGCCGCCTGGCCGCTGCCGTTATTCTCCAGGCAATCAAGGACATGTCGTCAGGTCCAGCCTCTCAGGACAAAGAGAGTGCTGTCGATTTCCTGCAGGGCGACATGTGGCCGTTCTCAGACGTACTCGATCTACCGTCCGATGGTCGAGCCTTGCAGGATTATCTGAAAACGATTGACCCGAAGCGGCTCGAGACGGAATCCTCGACGGCGAACTGACGGCAACCCACCGGGACCTATGAATCGGGACCTATGAATCGGGACCTATGAATCGGGACCTATGAATCGGGACCTATGAATTGGGCCGCGTGCTGAGCACCCGTGCCAGCACACGGCTCAGTTCGCCTATGTCATATGGCTTGGCGACAACGCCACGGAAGCCGTAGTCGGCGTATTCGGCCATAACCGGGTCGTCAGAGTAGCCGCTGCAGACGATGGTGCAGGCATCCGGATCCACTTCCAGGATGCGCGCCACGGTTTCCCGGCCCCCCATGCCTCCAGGAACTGTCAAGTCCATCAACACAGCGTCGAAAGCACGTCCTTCGTGGCGTGCTCTGACATATGCCGCCAGCGCGTGACTGCCGTCGGCGACGCATTCTGCTTCGTAACCGAGGCGCGACAGAAGATCGTCGGCAAGCCGACGAATCGAATCTTCGTCATCGAGTACCAGGATCCGGCCCTCCCCGTACGTCGGTGGCCTGGCATCGGCCGTATCCTGCTCTACCTGAGCCGTCGTCGCCGGCAGGTAGACGTCAAAGCGGGTCCCCTTGCCCGGTTCCGAGGCCACGGTTATGTGTCCTTCGTGGTTCCTGGCAATGGCGTATGCCGTCGCCAGACCCAGGCCGCTGCCGGTGTCTTTGGTGGTGAAATAGGGGTCGAAAATCCGCGCCACATCCTCTTCACCGATACCGACCCCCTGGTCCTTCACCGTGATGCGGATATAGCGGCCGGGCGACAGTGGCAGACCGTTGCTTGCATCGACGACAAGGTTTTCGGCCCACACGTCCATGCGCCCCCCTGTGGGCATCGCCTGGTCGGCGTTGAGAACGAGATTCTGAATGACCTGACTGATCTGACCTCGATCCACCTCTGCCGGCCAGAGCTGGCCATCGAGTCGGAAGTCGCAGCGGACATTCGACCCCCGCATTGTGAAGGTGGCAGAATCTCGAATGATATCCGCGATCGACGCGGCTTTCCTGATCGGCGCTCCGCCCTTGGCAAAGGCCAGCAACTGGTGCGTCAGGTCCGTCGCTCGATCGGCTGCTGACTCGACTTCGCTCAGGTTTTCGTACAACTCGCTTGCGGGGTCGATATCGATCCTGGCCAGGGACAGATACCCGACAATCGTGGTGAGAATGTTGTTGAAGTCATGGGCGATCCCACCTGCCAGTACCCCAAGGGATTCAAGCTTTTCAGACTTCAGCACTTCTTCTTCCATCCGCCGCTGGACACCGACGTCGCGGGACACCAGGACAACACCCACGGTCTTGCCTTCATCGTCTCGAATCGGAGCCGAACTAGTTGACACGGGCTGTTCGCTGCCATCGCGGGCGACCAGTACCGTGTGCAGATCGAGATTGACGGTCGCACCCGTATTGAGCACGTGGTCCACCGGACTGTCACGAATCTGTCGGCTGCGCTCATCTACGATGCGGAATACTTCTGCGAAGGACCTGCCTTCCGCCTCGCCCTGAGTCCAGCCAGAAAGTGATTCTGCAACCGGATTCATCAGGACGATGCGGCCCTCGGAATCGGTCGCCACCACACTGTCACCAATGCTGCGCAGAGTGACGGCGAGACGTTCTCGTTCGGCGGCAAGCTGCTGCAGATCGTCCAGGCGGTGAAAGCCTTCGGAGAGGGCCTCGGCGAGTTCTTGCAGGATGATGATATCGTCCCCGGAAAATGCCCCTGGTTCCGCAGAATTGATCGCCAGTGTCCCGTGCGAGAACGGCACATCGAGAACAGAGCGGGTGTTGCCGTATTCCTGCCGCAGCCGTGCCGCTTCGCCAAGAGGATCGCCTGCAAGATCGGTTGCCGTCAGATCGGAGCGATACACGACCTTCCCGGCTTGCCACATTCCCAGCACCACGGCCGCTGCCTCTGGATCCTCATTCGTCAAATCCCGCCATGAGCCCTGGCGTTTGCGATCGTAGCTGCGGACCACCATCTCAGGTTCGAGCCTCTCGGACCCGGAGTCGGGCCCAGGCCCCGCAGACCCGAGCCTCACAGACCCAGGTTCAACCACGTTGATGCCGCAATGCGCGAATGGGATGCCAAGTCCCTCGAGGCTCTCCCACACGGACTCGGCAACGCTGCGCAGATCCGCTCGCGCCTGCATGCGCCATATCTGTTCGCGCACCCGAGCCAGCGCCAGTCGCCTCGCATCTCGACGCCCACGTTCATCGATCTCAAGCTGCAGGGACTCGTTGGCAAGGCGCAGTTCCGCCGTCCGTTCCGCCACGCGCATCTCGAGTTGGTCATGTGCCAGGCGCAGGGCCTCCTGCGCATGGTGCTTGTAGATCGCCACCTCGATGGTCGTCTGTAACTCACGCTCCTCAAATGGCTTGAGGAGGTAGCCATAGGGTTCGGTGATCTTGGCGCGTTCCAGGGTGCGGTCGTTGGAGTAGGCCGTCAGATAGACTACAGGAACGTGGTGTTGCGCCAGACGGTCGGCCGCCTCTATTCCGTCCATCTGCCCTTCAAGGTTGATATCCATCAACACCAGATCGGGCGGCGTGTCCTGCGCCGCTGCCAGGGCTTCTTCGCCAGAGGCCACAGCAACTGGCACATCGTAGCCCATGCGCTGCAGCCTCAGTTGCAGATCCAGGGCGACGATGGGCTCATCTTCGACAACGAGGATTCTTGTCCTGATATTGGCGGCTTTGGTCACAGCCATACACTTGTCTCACGTCGTCGACCATCACAGGGGGCATGACCGTGGGAACTGGCTATACGGGGATCCTGCTAGAAAGGGGCAGGAAGGTTGGCCCGTCAACCGGCTCAGGTGTATCTCAGTAGAACTACGGATACAGATTGTCAGCCCCGTGGGCGTCATCGAGCGCCGGGAGAATCACCGGGGAACACAGAAAGCCAGGAGAAAAAAAGGGCACCAGGGATCTGCTTTTCAGCGTCCCAGGTGCCCTGCTTCAGATGCCCTGCTCCAGATGCCCAGCATACGTGCAGCATACGTGCAGCATACGTGCAGCATGTGACAGCATACGTGCGGCATGTGAATGGTGCGCCCACAGGGACTCGAACCCCGGACCCGCTGATTAAGAGTCAGCTGCTCTACCAACTGAGCTATAGGCGCACAAAACGATGGTAGATGTTAGGGGTAGAACCGGCATCTGTCAACCCATCCATGGGACCACCGAGATAGCTCCAAGTCCCTGTTTCTGTTTGACATCTGCAAGATTTTGCCATCTCTTTCCAGCTTGACATTCTGTCGGCCGGAGCATAGAATCTTCGGCCGCTTTCCCCCGTGGCGGAACGATGTTTGACCGCGTCCCGAAATTCGACAAGATCTTCCGCCGCTACCCGCAGGCACCACTCTTCGCACGTCTGGCAGACGATTGCCTGCGACGAGGCAGACTGCTCCGGGCGCAGGCGCTTTGTGAAGAGGGTTGCGAGCGGTTCCCCGGCTATCCCACGGGGTTCTTCCTGCTCAGTCGCTGTTACGAACAGCAGAAAATGTGGGAAGAGGCGCGTGAGGCGCTGGATCGCGGCCTGCGTCTCGATCCGGACAATCCGTCGGGGTATCAGCGGCTTGCCCGTGTATACCGGAGGCTGCGCAACGACACACTCGCGCTGAAATGCCTGCAGCAGGCGGCCACTCTCGATCCCTTGAGCAAGTCGCTCAGGCATGAGCTGGAGCAGATGTCGTTTGCGGCTCGCAGGGTCACGTCAGGGGATGAAGAGCACGAAGACCCTCGAGCCACTGC
>JAQCJA010000052.1 GCA_027593305.1 bacterium | reverse complement strand
TTCCACCATGGACTGCACCGTGTGACGGATCTCCTCCGGGTCGTTGCGCGTCAGCACCCGGTTGTCTCCTTCGCCGGCGAGAAACGGGTTGTCGTAGCGCCGGGCGATCCCCTTGTAGTCGGTGTACGGTTCGCTGATGATGCCACGGGCGCCACAGGCCATGACATCGTCGGCGAACCCGGTCATGTTGCCATCGGACATGAAGATGACCTGCTTGCCGGCATCACGAAGAATGCCCCAGAACTCCTCGTAGCGGGGAAAGATGTACTTGTGCATCCACGCCGGAGAGCAGACCGGCCCGCGGCTGTTGACGATGTCGTCGTGACAGACGACAAAATTCACCGGCAGCCGTGCAAAGGTGCGAAAGACCCGCCGATTGATCTCGGCGAACTCGTCCATGATGCGCTCAAAACGAGGGTCCAGGCAGCACTCCAGAAACAGCTCCCAGCCGAAGGTCAGCAGGGGCCACATGAACATGGTGTTGTAGAAACCGGTGGAGATGGACGAGCCCGACGGTCCCTGCTCGCCGGCGTCGCTGGCGTAGCGTCCCCGGTAGCGCTGATAGATGATCTCTTCCGTGGAGAAGTCGGCCCGCTCCACGACCTCCATGTCAGAAAAGTCTCCGTGCTCCAGAGGGCTGAAGGCGAAGACATCCGCCGTCGAGTGAAAGACGGCCTCGCCGTGTTCCCAGCTGCCGCTTTCCCCTTCCCCCCAACGCACGGTGTGCCGCTGCGCATTCGAGCTCTCTCCCTGCAGATCCATCGTCGGCCGGGGGCGCGCCGCGTCGGTCTCTGCAATCCCGAGATTTATCTGCGGATACAGCTCACGCAGCCGCAGCCGGCAGAGGCGGGGATGCTCGTAGTAGTCGATCCCCGTGAGATAGGTCTCGGCGTCGGGACACGACCAGTGTTCCCAGTGTGGTATGGGGCTGGGTCCGAGTCCCATGAAGCTGAGGTAGCGAGGATCCGCCACCTGCACCACGTTCGCGTCGATCACTGCCAACCTCCTCTGGTGCCGTCACGCTTTTCGGCAAAGGGCAGCAGCCCTATGGATAGATCTGATTTGCTGCCGGGGTATGGTCGATGATCTGACCCGTGTGTCCATCGCGAACCTTGCGACACCAGTCTGCGTCGCTGAGCAGAGGCCGACCGATGGCGACCAGATCAAATTCCCCCTGGTCATAACGCCGCAACAACTCGTGCGCACTCTCCGGGCCGGTGCCGCAGAATGGCCCCGTCGCCAGTCCGATACTGCCCACCGTGATCGTTGGTGCATCCGTGATCTTGCGGGTCCAGCCCGCCAGGTTCAGATCGCTGTCAGCAAACTCCGGCAGCCAGAAGCGGCGCGTGCTGGCGTGGAAGATGTCGACGCCGGCGTTCTTCAGCGGCAGCAGGACCCGTTCGAGTGCCTGTGGTGTATGGAACTGGCGGGTTTCCAGATCCCGCACCGTCCACTGCGAGAAGCGCAGGGCCAGAGGATACCCCGACCCCACCTGCAGGCGGATCTCCCGGACCAGATCACAGACGTAGTCGACACGCCCGGCGCGCAGAAAGCTGTCCAGCAGATAGCCGTGTGCTGCGTGCAGCTCCAGACCGTCGAAACCCGCTGCCTTTGTCGCGATGGCACCGCTGACGAAGGCGTCGAACATGTCCTGTTCCTGCTGCGCGTCGGCCTTTGGTACGACTTCCACACCGTCCTCCAGAACCGGCATCGCAGCGATGCCCGGGCGGGCGATGGGCCCCTGATGCCACAGCTGAATGAAGATGCGCGCCCGCTCCTGCTGCACCGCTGCCACCACCGGCTGCCAGGCGGAAACGGTAGCGGCGTTGATCGCGGGGATGTCGTCGTCGGGCGAGGCCAGGGGGTGGTCGACAAGGCTGCCCTCAGTCACGATCAGACCGATACCACCGGCCGCCCGTCGCCGGTAGTATTCGGCGACCGTGCTCGTCGGCGCGTTGCCGGGGGATTGTTTCCGTGTCATGGGCGCCATCACCCAGCGATTGGGCAGGGCCAGCCCGGGCATCTCGTAGGGCTCGAACAGCGCGTCCAGCATCTACTGCTTCTCCTTGATGGGTGCTTCGAAGGCCGCCGCCATATGCACGGAGCCGGCGCGGACCACGCTATACATGGCGGTGCTTGCGGTAGTAGTCGATGAGAGCATTCGTCGAGCCGTCATGCGCGGCAACGGGCGCATCGCTGTCCAGTTCGGCCAGAATGGTCGTGGCCAGCTTCTTGCCCAGTTCAACCCCCCATTGATCGAAGCTGTTGATGTTCCAGACGATGCCCTGCACGAAGATCTTGTGCTCGTACAGGGCGATGAGTCGCCCCAGGGAACGTGGCGTGACGCGGTCCAGCAGGATCGACGTCGTCGGGCGATTCCCCGGAAAGGCGCGGTGGTTGATGAGGTCCTCGCGGACCGTCTCTCCCTTCGCCTCCAGTTCGGCGCGCACCTCCTCCGCCGTGCGCCCCGCCATGAGGGCTTCCGTCTGGGCCAGGAAGTTGGCCATGAGGATGTCGTGATGGCTCGAGCCTGACTCGGTCGGCATCGGGTTGTGTGAGTGGATGGCGCCGATGAAGTCACACGGAATCACCCGCGTGCCCTGATGGATGAGTTGATAGAACGCGTGCTGGCCGTTGGTCCCCGGTTCGCCCCAGATGATCGGTCCCGTGGTGTAGTCGACAACGTTGCCCTGGCGGTCGACACGTTTGCCGTTGCTTTCCATGTCCCCCTGCTGGAAATAGGCAGCAAAGCGATGCAGGTACTGATCGTACGGCAGAATCGCGTGACTGTGGGCGTCGAAGAAGTTGTGGTACCAGACACCGAGCATCCCCATCAACACAGGAATGTTCTCCTCCAGGGGCGCCTGGCGAAAGTGCTCGTCCGCCTCATGGGCGCCGGCGAGCAACTCGTCGAAGTGGTCGGCACCGATCGTCAGCATGATCGGCAGTCCGATTGCGCTCCACAGGGAGTAGCGCCCCCCAACCCAGTCCCAGAAACCAAACATGTTGTCCGTGTCGATGCCGAATTCGGCGACGATCGGCGCGTTGGTCGAGAGGGCGATGAAGTGCTGGGCGACGGCGGCCTCATCACCGAGGGCCTCAACGAGCCAGCGGCGGGCACTGCGGGCGTTGGTCAGCGTCTCGATGGTTGTGAAGGTCTTCGATGCCACACAGACCAGCGTTGTCTGCGGATCAAGCGGTTTGAGCGTTTCCGCCAGATGGGTGCCGTCGATGTTGGAGACGAAGTGGGGGCGCAGGCCCTGACCCCAGTACGGCTTGAGCGCCTCCGTAACCATGACGGGTCCCAGGTCCGAGCCACCGATGCCGATGTTGACGATGTCGGTGAAGCGGGCACCAGTGAATCCCGTGCGCGCGCCGCTGTGCACGGACTCCGTGAAGCGCCACATCCGGGCCAGTACCTCGCGGACCTGCGGCATGACGTCCTCGCCATCCACGTGAATCGGTCGGGCGCTCTGATTGCGCAGCGCCGTGTGCAGAACGGCGCGCGCCTCGGTCACGTTGATCGCTTCACCAGAGAACATCCTGTCGCGGAAAGCCTCAACACCGGCCTTCCTGGCCAGTGCCAGCAGCAGCCGCAGCGTCTCTGCCGTGATCCGGTGTTTCGAGAAGTCAAAGAGTGTGCCAGCGAAACTTCGGGAAAACGTGGTATAACGCTGCGGGTCCGCAGCAAAGAGACTGCGCATGTGAACGCCGGAGACGGCCTGCTTGTGTGTGGCCAGCGCCTGCCACGCGGCCGATTCGGTCAGAGTGCTCATGCTCGGTCTCCTGCTGATCGGGGGAATGGGGCGGCAAAGCAAGGGGCTGACAAAGATCTGTCTTTGCCGCACGTCCGTCGATAGGCGCGTTTGCCCGGGACCGTCGTGGCGACCATTATATCCACCATGACGACCGAAATACGGACCATCAGCATACAGACGATCCAGGGCGACGGACTGCAGTCACCCCAGGCGGGCCACGTGGTCCGCACCCGCGGCGTGGTCACGGGGGCCACCCGCAAAGGTTTCTTCATTCAGGACCCTGAGGCAGAGACGACCGACACAGCCTCATGCGGCTTGTTTGTCTTCAGCTACGAGCACAGACCTGCCATCGGCACCATGGTCGAGGCCGAAGGCAGGATCGTCGACTTCATTCGCGACGAGGGTGATCGGCCGACGACAGAGTTGGGGCTGCAGGTTCTGCGCGAACTCGGCCGCGGACCCGCGATCGAGGCCTTCTGGCTGACGGCGGCAAACCTGCCAACCGACACGATGCTGCTGGCCGACATGCTGAATTCGCTCGAAGGCATGCTCGTCGGCATTCACGCCGATGCCACATTCATCGCGCCGAGCAACCCCTTTGGCGACTACGTGCTGGCGCCGGCGGATACCGGTGATGAGGGTCGGAGTGTCAACGGCGGTGTCGTCGTCGACCCCGCCAACCCGGAGCGCTGGTTTCCGAGCTTCCGCATCATCGACTATGCGGTGGCGCCGCAGGTCAATGTCGGCGCTCGGCTGCGCCAGCCGATCACCGGCCCGCTGAACTACCGCGGCGGCTCCTACCAGATCGCCGTGCAGGGCCCGATCCAGGTGGCCCCTGCCGATGTGGCCGTCGCCCGGACGACCCTGCGGCCTGATGGCGCGGCGGTGACGGTGATGACCCTCAATGGCTTCAACCTCGACGTAAGGATCGAGGATCCGGCGTTGGCACAGGACCCGAGACGTGATGTCGACGACGATGTCGGGGACGGGCGCTTCCGGTCATTGGCCCGTGCCGTCGTCGAACAGGCGCGGGGGCCGGACATCATCGCCCTGCAGGAAATCCAGGACAACGACGGCGCCGAAATCAGCACCGTCGTGGATGCCACGCAGACCTATGAGGAACTGATCGATGAGATCAGACGGCGACAAGGGCCGACCTATGCATGGGTGGACATTGCGCCCCATGTCGATGCTGATGGCGGTCAGCCCGGAGGCAACATCCGCAATGGTTTTCTCTACAATCCGGCGCGGGTGACACTTGCCGACGACAGTGTGGTCCTGCTCGGCAAAGACGACGCTGCGTACGAGGGCTCGCGCAAACCACTGGCCGCGAGGTTCGTGGTCCGCGCCAGTGGCGCCATGCTGACTGTGGTCAACGTGCATCTGGCGTCGAAGCGCCATCAGCACAGCATTTTCGCGCCGCGGCACCCGGGATTTGACCCGAAGCTTGCGACCCGGATGCGGCAGGCGGAGATCGTGCGGGCGTTGCTGATCGAACTGGCGGGCCGGAACCAGGACTACTACGTCACCGGGGATTTCAACGACTTCGAGTTCAGCGACACGCTGGCCGCCATGGCGGGTGACGAGAGTATCAATCTCGTCCTGTCGCTGCCGCCGAACGAGCGTTATGACTACAACCACCGCGGGAAGCTGGAGGCACTGATGCACGGTCTGGTGTCACGCCGCCAGGTCGAGCAGGGGCGGGCCGAATACGCAATCCTGCACGGCAACGAACTGATCGGCGTCAAGGCGGGCGACCTTGGCAGCAAGCCCACGGACCACGCCTACGTGATTGCCCGGCTGCAGGCAGACTCATCGGAATGATCCGCGTAAGGCGCTCGGCATTGTATCAGGCCCCGATGGAGCGGAAGATCTCCAACGCTCTGGCAAATACGGAACGATCCGGGTAGTTCCCATCCGCCGCATCCAGCACACCATCCACCTGCTCGATCGAATTGAGACCAACGATCAGACTGGTCACAAGCGGGTGGCAAAGACCGAACTTGATGACGAAATCAGTCCACGACGAGACTTCTGTGCCCAGGTCGGCTTGCAGCATGCCAAACTGCTCGTAGGCAGCGTCCCAATCGCCATGGCGAAAACGATCATCAACCGGCAGTGAACTGCGATCGACCCGACGATCGGTCAGCAGTCCCCCCATGAACGGGCGAAGGCAGAAGAAGCCCTGACCTCTGGATGCCATTTCCGGAAAGAATTCAGCCATTTCCATTTCGATCGGATTGTAGTAGGCGACCATCCCGCTGTGTAAGGGAAGGTCGTCAGGTAGCCGACTTTGCCTTCGACCTTGAGTTGCTCAAAGCAGTCCGCCATCGCCTCATGGGTCGCGGCGATATCGGGAATCCTCGACTCATCCTCATTGGGGCGGGCGCGCTGCAGATGTGGTACCACGTCGATGCGATCTGTGTGCAGATCGCCCAGAGAGTGGATAAAGTTGACGCCGCGATCGATGGCGTGTTCGAGCGCTCTGCGACCTGTTGCGGCACGCGGTCTCCAGGTCGAAGAGGGACTCGGTTCCCGTCGAGTAATCGGCGGGGCATGATCGGCTCTCCGCAGAAGACCGTCAAGACAACAGCTACGTGGGCACGTGTTCGTCCCAGTTGCTCCAGCTCGCGCGGCGCTTCTGCGGGTTCCTGAAATCGAGCTGCAGTTGCGCCATTGTGCCCATCTCGAACAGAGTCTTTCCCCTGTGCCTGAGAGTACTGAAGTCGACGGCGCTGAAATAGGTCGAATGCGAGCTTTCAATGGTGATGGCACAATAGCCATCCGACTCGAGGTCGTAGACCTGCTGGCGGCCCGCGTCGAAGGAATATGCCGGTCGTCGATTCAGATCTTCGATCTTCGACTCATAGCAGAAGCGGTCAAAGATGGTGATCGTGCGCCCGTCGATGCAGAACTGCAGCCCCATGCCTTTGGGTGTCATCTGCTGGGAGAAGGTGTCGAAGAACGCGGGTCTGCCACGGTCGCCTGGAAACAACACCGATGTGAACACCAGCGGAAATTCCTGGCTCGCATAGCCGGCGAAGTACTGACTCACGGCCATTTGCTCACGGTAGGCTCGATCAGCCGTTCGCTCTTCGACGTTGTAGCCGCCGAGCGGAAAACTCAGATACAGCTTCACATCATCCGACTGAGTGTAGGTCAACTCCTCGCTCATGCTGATCTGCGTCTGGCTGAGGGCGAAACTGGCCGCACCAAGGGCCTCAATCTTCTGGGCGTGGAAGACGGGACCCATGGTATAGCTGCCATCCCCTTGTGGGATGACGATGTCATTGACCACGAAGCAGTCCTGCTTCTTGAAGTAGTGGACGACCCGATCACAGATGGCCGCATTCCTGGCGTCATAGAGTCGGGTCCGCGAGCAATCGACTTCATCAAAAGCGTAGAAGAAGACCCGCTCGGATCTGACCGGATTGTATTCGCCGAAGTCGACAACGTGGGCAAAGAAGGAATGCTCCGCGTTTACGCCCTGACGCACGATGAGCTTGTTGTGGTAGTAGTCGCTGCGGTAGGAGCAGTTCCGCTCGGATCCCCTTCTGTAGCCACTCTCGGTCAGCAGAATACGCTCTCTGGCGACGAGCATGGAGAGTGCATTCTCATCGTTGTGCCCATGGTGGGTCTTCTCCGCTTTGACGGGAATCGTCAGGGGCAGACTCTTGCGGAAGATCTCATGCGTCGCGCATTCATCGCG
Organism: bacterium; assembly: GCA_027593305.1. Classification (GTDB taxonomy): domain Bacteria; phylum Latescibacterota; class UBA2968; order UBA8231; family UBA8231; genus UBA8231. The sequence continues at coordinate 7,875 of JAQCJA010000052.1, read as the reverse complement.
ATAGTTGAGCAGCAGATAGGTGCTGTCCCTGGCCCACCCGCTTCTCAGGACACACTTCTTGCCGATCGTGTCGTCACAGACTTCCTGGGATCGTGTCGTCGGCGCTTGTTCGATCAGGTCGTCGTCGGCCCAGTCGTAGGCGACGATCAGTTGTTGCAGGAAGCGGCCGATCCCACCCGTCAGACCAACGGGGATGGCTGCGTGTGCTTCGGTGTAGCGATTGACGGCGTACTTGAGTGTGCCCGAACGATACATGGTCGCACAGCGCTCCAGGACAGCAGCGATGTGAACCCAGTCCGTGCCCAGATTCCAGTCGCCGTAGTCCGGGATGAAGCCGACGGGCGTGACCAGGCGGGCCCACAGATCGGCATAGTATTTGACGACGGGGCTCTCTGCGATCGACACGGTCGGTGCGTAGTCATTGTAGGCGATGAAACTCTGCAGCCACATGCCCTGATACGCCCCGGCATCTTCCATCGACCACTTGTCGAGAGAATCGGCGAAGATGTGGCGGCCCATCTTCAACCACCGGGCCGAATCCGGATGCTCGGGGAAAGACGCTCCGGCAGCGGCCAGATTCAGGGCGCGCAACATGCTTCTGTTCATGGGCCCGTATTCGGGCATCTTCCAGATCGGAGCCATCGACAATTCGACGACTTTCTCGACCTTCGCGATCTCTTCCGCGCTGAACCCGGCTTCTGCCCTGATCGAGTTGTAGGCGCTGATGTAGGGCTCTGGCTCGAACATCCAACCGAGGGTCGGGAAGTCGTCGTTCTCGATTGTGAGGTGCTGCTCTTCCTGACAGGTCTTGAGCGTCAGGTAGACATCGTAGATGTCGAGCAGGTACAACTTGGCCCGGTCGAGATAGCGCACATCCCCAGTCTGTCGGTAGCGCATGACTTCTGCCGGAGGCACGGTCGCCAGGTAGCGTAGCGGATTGCTGAGGATGCCCTCGTGGCGCAACGCTTGCCTGCCCTCTTCGATCGCCGCTTCCCGAGTGGCCTGGTAGGTCTCCCAGATCCTGTCGGCGATGCCGTACGCATAATCCAGGTAGATCTGCTTCTTCATCGACTCTCTCCATCTCGCTTCGTTGTGGCGCCTGTTATGGTGTGCTCGACTCCCCTGACGAATGTAACGGCCGTGCGCACGCCTATCGCCACTGGCAGGATGGACCGGAACACGTGGGCCCGCCGGCAGAATTTTCCCCGCGTGCCGCTCTCCCTTGCCGCGGGCAGGCGAAGCTCTGCCGGGTTGGGGTCTCACCAGGCCATGGCACACCCTTCGCTAGACGATGATGCAGAGGGCTTCTCGCCCCACACATACGGACGGAGTCTCCCGGCCGTGTTCGGGGTAGCGGAAGGAGGCCACCGTGAAACGCTGGTTCGCTTTCCAGCTTGACGGCGCCGGCGCCCATTGTGTCGGCGAGGTGTGGGCGACAGACGCCGAGGATGCCTACGCCCGGGCGGCGAGCCTCCTGCGGTGTCGTGTCGACTTTCTGTCCGAAACCCCCTGAATGCGGACTCCAACGCGGTATGCGGCTGGCCGGCGGGTGGACAGAGAGGTCGCCTCGATCTGCGCAAAATGCTCGGCAGCTGCCAGCAGATCCGCATTGCGTCCCATCTGCTCCCATTCCTCAGCGACTTTGCCCAGTTGCCGTGCCCCCAGATCCCTGGCACTGCCCTTCAGAGTGTGGGCAGCCCGCGTGAATGTCGCCACGTCGCCGGCAGCATGAGATGTCCGGGCCTCAGCGATCAGCTCCAGGCCCTGCTCGCAGAACAGATCGACCATCTCGCGTACCGAAAAATCGGTGCCGGCTTCGAGTTCTTCCAATTCCGCCAGCGCCGAAAGATCCAGGACCAGCTCCGAAGTGGGGGTGGCGTCTTCGGCAACGGCCTGCCCTGCCGATGTCGGCGTCTCCGCCGATGTCCGGTCGTCGGACATCCCACGGGCGAGGGACTCGAACAAGGCGAGGCGACGCACAGGCTTGGTGACATAGTCATCCATGCCGGCGGCGAGACAGGCTTCCCGGTCGCCCGCCATGGCGTGCGCCGTGAGGCCGATGATGTACACATGGTTCTGCGTAGCCCTCTCCAGCTCTCGGATGGCCCGGGTCGCCTCATGGCCGCCCATCTTTGGCATCTGCACATCCATGAGTACCGCATCGTAGGCGTCTGCGTTCACTTGCATCTCCCGCAGCGCCAGTTCGCCATCGGCAACAACCTTGACAGTGTGCCCTGCCCCCTCGAGCAGGTGCCGGGCAACGCGCTGATTGACGGGGTTGTCCTCGGCCAGCAGGATGTGCATCGGCGCCAACATCGGCACATCTACCACCGCCGCAGGGGCTGCTTCGATTGGCAACGACGGCGTGAGCGCTCTCGAGATCGCCGGTAACAGATCGGCCTGAGTGACGGGCTTGCGCAGGAAGCTCTGTACGCCCGCCTCGCGGGCTCGGGCCATGTAGCCCGCATCCTCCAGAGACGACAACATCAGCAGCGTGGTTTCCCGGAGGCGCGTGTCCTGGCGGATGTGTTGCGCCAGAGACAGGCCGTCCATGACGGGCATCATGGCATCAAGCAGGGCCAGACGGAAGGGCTGCCCCTGTCTCGCAGCATGACGCATTGCTGTCAGTGCAGCGGAGCCGCTGTCGACACTGACTGGAGACATCTGCCACCCTCGCAGAGACTCATCGAGGATCTGGCGGTTCGTTGCGCTGTCATCGACGACGAGGACGGACAGTCCCGCCAACGCCTTGAGTTGATCCTCGGTGACCGTGCTCGTGGGCAGCTCTTCGGCGATCCCCAGTTGGACGGAGAAATGGAACGTGCTGCCCTCGGATATGGCACTCTCCGCCCAGACGCGCCCACCCATGATCCGCGCCAGTTCGGTACAGATGGAAAGGCCGAGACCGGTACCGCCATAATTCCGCGTCGTGGAGGCATCTGCCTGCGAGAAGGGGGCGAAGATTGCCTCGATCTTCTCCACGCTGATGCCGATCCCCGTGTCCTGCACGGACCCATGCAGCACAAGGCCGTCTGCCGTGACGGAATCGGCCCGCAGATCGACGACGACCTCGCCGAACTCCGTGAACTTCACTGCATTGCCGACGAGGTTCACCAGGATCTGACGCAGCCGGATCTGATCGCCCACAACCCCATGGGGCAGTGCCGGGTCCATGCGGTAAATGAGCTCGAGATGTTTCTCGTTGGCCCGTGGAGCCATCATGCGCATGACGCTGCCCGCCACTTCCGCCAGATCAAAAGGCGCCTGTTCCAGATTCATACGCCCTGCCTCGATCTTCGACAGGTCGAGGATATCATTGATGATGCCCAGCAGAGATTCGGAGGAAGCGCTGATCGTCTCCAGGTAGCCGCGTTGGTGTGGTGTCAGTTCGGTCTGCTGCAGCAATTCCGTCATGCCGATGACACCGTTCATGGGCGTGCGGATCTCGTGGCTCATGTTGGCCAGAAACTGGCTTTTCATGGCGTTCGCATCACTGGCAGCGCGACTGGCCGCAGCCAGGACACGGTTGCGCCGCACCGTCTGGATCATCAGCACAATGCCCAGCACGACGACGACAACCACGGCGATCCACCCGAGGATGGCACGGACTGGATGATTCACCGTGATCTCGACCCGTGCCGGCTCTGCTGCGTACCCCAGATCGCGGTCGATGACCTGCACCTCAAAGCTGTACCGACCGACGGGCAGATCCTCGAAATCAACGCGGTTTGCCCGTGTAGCTACCCAGGTGGAGTCGAGACCCAGCAGACGATAGCGGTAGCGCATGGCCTCGGGGCGCGTCTTGAAACTGATCCCCTGAAACTCGATGCCGAGGAGGGCCTTGTCCGTCGTCGTAGCCACTTCGGCCGGGACACCGAGGTGTCGATCGGTGATCACGTCGATCAACTGAATCGTCGGCCTCGAGGGTCGCGGATGGTAGCGCGTGAGGCCGCCGGTAGAACCGATCCACATGCCGCCGGCACCGTCGGACTCCAGGGCCCGGATCTCGTTGCTGGGTAAGCCGTCGCGAGGCAGCAGACTCTGGAACGTCAGGCCGTCGAAGGAATTGACGCCTGCGTCTGTCGCCAGCCACAAGTGACCCGCGTGGTCGAGGGCCATATGACGCACCGTATTGTGCGCCAGGCCATCGGCACTGCTGAAGGACTCGAAGCCGTGTCCCGTCCACACGCTGGCGCCGGCATCAGAACCAACCCAGACGCGGCCATCATGGTCCAGGCTCAGTGACAGTACGGTGTTGCTCGGCAGTCCGTCTGCCGTGGTGAAGGTCCGCAGGCTGTCCTTGGCGCTGTCCAGGACGGACACGCCTGCCTGCCAGCCGCCCAGCCAGACACGGCCGCCTCTGTCGACGAGAATGGCATCGACCTCAACGCCTCCCAGGCCGTCTGCCGGCGTCAACTGGCGGAATGTGGTGCCGTCGTAGACATAGGCGCCGGACTGCCACGTACCGATCCAGATGCGCCCCTGATGATCCTCGGCCAGCGACAGCACCAGATTCCGGCCCGGTCCCCCGTGGATCTGCCGGAACTCGTTGTCAGCGTAGGTGACGAGTCCCGCGTCCGTGCCAATCCACAGGACCCCGTCGTGGTCTTCGAGCAGGGACCAGATCTGGTCGCCGGGCAGAGTGGTTGAGGCATCCCAGGTCTCGATGACCCCATCGGTCATACGGCTGAGGCCGCCCTCTGTGCCGATCCAGACCGAACCGTCCCGGGTCCGCAGCACCGTCTGCACGACATCGTCGCCGAGCCCGTCAGCCTGACTGTAGTGTGAGAAGTGTCGCCCGCCATAGCGACTGACCCCGGCTGTCGTGCCCGCCCAGACGAGGCCCTCGCGGTCCTCCGACAGGTGCAGGATCTGATTGCTCGCAAGACCATCCTCGACGCGGTAGCAGTCGAACCGGGCCCCATCGAAACGACACATGCCGGAGCCCGCCTGGAAACCGATCGTCGTACCCGTGCTGACCCAGATGTTGCCGTAAGTATCAGCCAGGACTGCCAGGGCCTGGTTGCTCGGCAACCCGTCCACCGGGCCGTAGCTGTGGATTGCCCCGTCATCGTACTGACTCAGGCCGCCAACAGCAGCGATCCACAGGGATCCATCCGGCGCTGTGTCGACGTCGTAGACCGCATCACCGGAGAGCCCGTCGGTGCTTGATATAACGCGGAAGGCGCCCGCCTCCCACCTGGCGAGCCCGCCCCAGGTGGCAACCCACATCACGTCGCCCTGCGCTTCGAGAGCAGAGACCATATGACTGGGCAGACCATCCTCAACGACCATCGTGCGGAAGCTGTGCCCGTCGTAGATGGCCAGGCCGAGGGGTGTGCCGATCCAGAGGCGACCCTTGGCATCCAGCGCCAGCGCCTGGATTCGAAGCGACGGCAGGCCATCTTCCATACCGTAGCAGGTGAGACTGTCTCCGGACGTCCGACAGAGGCCGGCATCCGTCCCCACCCACAGCCCGTCGTCAGCCGACGCCAGGCACAGGACGTTGTCGCTGGGCAATCCTGCCCCGGCATCGAGAGTCGTTACCCAGAACCCGTCGTAGCGCGACAGACCACTCTGCGTGCCAATCCACATGGCGCCGTCCTGCGCCTGGTGCACCACCTGCACCGAGCCGCCGGCAAGTCCATCGGCCTGGCCAAAACTGTGCCAGAGATTCTCGCGTGCGCCGCTGCCGGCACGCTCGCGCCGACCCCGGATCTGCGACATCGCCGGACCTGAAACGGGCATCTCGAGCTCGGCCGACATAGTGCCGTGTGCTTCGATACGTAGCACCGGGCCAGCGTCCGTTGCCCCCCGACGCTCGGACCCATAGGTACCGGCAGGCAGCAGCAGACGAGCCGCGCCATTCGCGTCCGTTCGCACCACAACCCCTAGGGAGGGGTCGATCTCAGAGGTCAACTGCAGAAGGGCGCGCGGCGCGCTGGCACCGGCGACACGAGCCTGGATCTCGAGGGTGCCCATGGAGACCCCCAGCGCCGGAATCACCAGGTCCCCACGCCGAGTCGATTCACTCTGTTTCTGTACACCGGCGCCCCAGGAGGTCCAGGAGAACGAGTCATCACCATCGAAGTCGCTTACCGACACATCGAAACCGATCGTCCTGCCGCCACCCCCGTGGCCCCCATCCACTGCGGACATGTCTACGCGCCACTCACACGTATAGCCCTGATCGTGCCGCCCCCAACCGGCTCGTACAGATCCCTCGCCGGCAGTCGTGTCCCAGGAACCGCGGATCATGTGCTGGCGTGCCGCCGAACCCTTGCGGCCATGTTCGATATCGAGATAGAGTTCGCATCCATCCTGGGTGTTCCACGGGCTTGTGCCAGAGATCGACACGACGTCGTCATCGATGACGTCGATGCCGACGAACAGGGCACTTTCCTGCTCGTCCCAGGCGACTCGCAAGCGCGCCGTAAGGTCCGCCGAGTTCCGGATCGGCGTGCCATACTCGGTGTATTGCAGCGGCTGCGACGGGATGGATGCGGGCCAGTCCGACAGATCGCCATCAGCGACGATGCCGCTGGCGGGCAGGGACGTAACCACGGCCCCGTTGTGGGCCACGACAGGCGTCGCCAGCAGGATCAGGCTGAGGGCCCACGGGCGCGATGTGAGTGTCCTCTTCATAGGGGTAAGCCCACCTTCGGTGCAGATTGCCAACCTCTCATCGTCACGTATTGCGCACAGCTTCCCACTGGACCCTGTCACCCACGACGTAGTCCACTGCCCAGACCCAATCACCCGCCGTGGCTGCTGGCAGTGGTTGGCGCAGTTGGATCCGGGTGTGGTGAGGATCCGGATTCCAGGCGTTGATGATCTCGACGCCGCTGTCCCGGGCGACGGTGTCGTCGTCTGCGGCGCACAGTCTGGCACCATGCAGGTAGCCGGTGCGGGTGAACAACGCGTAGCGCAGGTGCAGGTCGTCACCATCGCAGCGAAGGATTCGGCCTCTGCCCAGCTGGGAGGTAACGTCGAGCCACAGGCGCTGCCCACCGGCCACGGCCTGCCGGCGCACGACGGCGTAGTTGCGCGCCCGGCCATCGGGGTTGACGATCAAGCGCTCTCCCGGTTCGATGTCATCACATCCGGCGACGTCGATCCATCCCGCCTGCCGGTCGAGGCCCGTGATGTGACCCGTCATGGCGGGCGCCGTCGACCATTGTTGGCCATCGAGATCCATGGCGAGGGCGCCGCTGAGAGTTGTGCCGTCGGCAAAGCTCGAGCCTTCCTGTTCTTCCGGTGACCACCACAGGCGCAGACGCCGACCACCCTGCGTGCGCAGGTCGATGCCGATCGCCGCTGTATCGCTGCTGTTGATGGGCTGCACGTCGGTCAACTGCGGATCCCCATGGCGCGGTTCGAAGACCAGATCGAAGGCGGTGGTTCCCGCAACCGGTGTCCGCCGCCAGCACAGCGCCTGGTAGGCATAGGTAGATGCCTCGGGCGCACCCATGGTCGCCGTCGCACGGGCGCAGTACGCCTGAGTACCGCCTGCGCGCAGGACATGTATGTCGAGGTGTGCTGCGGGATCGTGTGTCGACTGCCAGGTGCCGCGCCAGCCGTCGGCCCGGTCGAGAACGGCGACGTCATCCATCCAGGCCAGGCCGGCGTGATCGAAGTGGTCCAGATCGTCCGTCTCGCCGCGGGCGCGGGCGGGCCCCGCCAGCGTTCCGGGGCAAGGGGCGGTGCCGACACCATGGAGCTGAAGTTCACCTTCCAGGCCCCGGCACAGGCGGAAGTGTTCCTGCCCGCCCGACACTCGGGCCAGATCAACCAGGACGACGCCGTCCCCGTCGGTGGCGAGCAGGGCGATCAGTCGTCGGAACGTGACGTCTGTCCGGTGCCAGCGACCGTCTT
>JAQCJA010000051.1 GCA_027593305.1 bacterium | reverse complement strand
GAACTGGAGACCTCCGTCGCCACGGCGGACGGCCGCCACTTCAGCCCGGAGTTGATAACCGAAATCGAAGCCGCCTGAAAACCCGTACACCCCTTACCAGCGAAGAACCCCATGTCCGCCACGCGCGTCGGTTTCATCGGCCTCGGCCACATCAGCATCCATGCTCATCTTCCTGGACTGGCCCCACTGGTTGAGGCGGGTGATGTCGAACTGTCGGCCTTCTGTGACATCAGCGAGGCAGCGCTCTCCGCGCAGGCCGCCACCTTCGGCGCCAAAGCGACCTACACCGATCATCACGAAATGTTCGACCGCGAAGAACTCGACGCAGTCTATATCAACCTGCCGCCGACGCTGCACACCGATCAGGTGACGATCGCCGCCGACAAGGGGATCGCCGTGTTCGTCGAAAAGCCCGTGAGCCTCGACATGGCACAGGCCGTCGCATTCTCGCAGCAGGTCGACAAAGCTGGCATCGTCTCTCAGGTGGGGTTCATGAGTCGCTACTACCCGTCGTCCGAGAAGGTCTGTCAGTTGCTGGCGGAGCGGACGCCGCGGCACGTGATGATCAACCTGTTCTACAGCGGCAAGCCGGTACGCTGGTGGACGAGCCGCTACGAAGAGTGTGGTGGCTCTTTCGTCGAAAACACCGTGCACATGGTCGATCTGCTCCGCTACTTCCTTGGCGACATCGCCGATGTTTCCGCCTTTTACCAGTGGCGCCAACGTGGTGAGGGACCGGAGATGATGAACATGCCCCATGTGTATGACGTGAACTACCGCTTCGCTTCGGGCGTCGTCGGCAACGCCACCACGTCCCGCGTGCTGACCAATGCCGATGGCGCCGGGCGCCGCGAAGTCGTGCTCGTCTGTGACGACGCCATGATTGAGTGGTCCACGGGCAAGGTCATGGAGAACAGCAAGACAGTATTCGAGGAAGAGACCCAGGGCCGTTCCGCCTTTGCCCTGCAGGCACGGGCCTTCATCGCCGCCGTGAAGGCGGGCGACAAATCCCTCATGCGCAGCCCCTACGGTCCCAGCCTCAACAGCCTGGCCGCTGTCCTCGGCGCCAACGCCTCCGCCGAGCGCGACGGTGAACGTCTGAGCCTGGCCGATGTGCAGTCGGGCAGAGTCGCATGGAATCCGCTGTTCTGCGCCGGTCACGGCACGCCCACGCTCGACTCACCCTGGGGCTCGAGGCCGGCCCAGGCAGCAGGAGCAGGAGCATCGATGATCACCGAAGAGGCCGTCTGGGGTCACCTGCGCCAACTGCAGGACCCCATGTTCGGCGAACCACTCAGCGTCGTCGATGTGGGCATGATCGAAACCGTTCGGGTCACGGGAACCGCGGTGCATGTCTCGATCCGCATGTTCAATCGCGGTCGCGTGCACATCGATGCGGCAGCCTCGCCGATCCGGAGCCATCTGCTGCAACTGGAGGGTGTGACAGCGGCCGCCGTCGAAGCGGTGTGGGATGCAGCATGGACACCGGACCGCCTGTCACCGAAGGCGAGACAGGTACTTGGTTTCACTTCCGGGGATCCACCGGAGGGGGCCATGCACGTGCGCGCGGCAGAGCGCGCGGATCCGCAGGCAACAGCGCTGGATTCCCGGCACCTGGGAGCCACACGTGTGCAGGTCGGCCGCCAATCGCAGCCACTGAGTGAACTGTCGCGGGACAGATTCCGACCGTACTGGGGCGGGTGGCGCTCCTACAAACGTGTCACTCTGAAGGAAACCGGCGGCCGGCGGCGATGCCATGAGCCGGTACATCTGGATGTGTCCTTCACTCCCGGACAGCTGCGTGACCCTGTGCGTGAGATCCGTCTCGTCGCCGCAGAGTCGGGCCAGGAGATCCCCTGCCAGGTGTACCGCCCGCATGTGGCGGCTGACGAAGTGTCCTGCAGCGTCGTCTTCTTTGCTGATGTCGAAGCTCACGAGGACAAGACGTACCTGCTGCTGCACAACAACCCCTCCCCCGCCTGCTGGCAGCCTTTCTATCCGACAGGGCTGGTAACTCGCGGCGAAGGCTGCGCCCTGCAGATCGACAACGGCACCTACCGCGCCCGGTTGTCGCCCGTCATGGGGCAACTGCGCAATCTGGTGTTCTGCCGCTGGGGACAGACCCGACTGGGATGGGAGGACCCGAGCCCGCTGAGCCTGGTGGACGCTGACAACGATCCGCACAGCAAGCTCGACATCGCCTGGCACGGCGAGGATGACTGCATCCACTGGAATCCGGACTTCCGCAACCAACTGCGGTACCGCATGACGAACTGGCCGCAGGCGCCCAATTTCACGGTGGATCAGGGCGCTCTGTGCACCATCGTCCGACGCTGGGGCTATCCGGTGTGCCCCACACATCCGGCACGGGACCAGTCGGCGGTCTGCCTGGATGTGACCTACACGTTCTACGACGGGCTGCCCTACTTCACCATGACATCGGCTCTGCGCGTGGAACAGGAAGCCGACATTCTGGTGGTGCGCAATGACGAGTGGCTCTTTCGCCAATCCTTCAGCCACTCCTTACACATGCACGAAGGCGGCGCGATCATACGCACACCTGCAGCGGGGAACATCTCCTTCGCCAGCAACCCCGCCATGGTTGGTTTCGTCGACCAGGCGAAGGGCGACGCCTTTGTTTCCTTGCGCCTCGCCTTTGATGCCCGCGGTTTCCCCGGAGCCTACGATCCCCGCTGGCTGACCCTCGGCACGACGGACTACGGCAATCAACTGTGGAGTCGCGACGTCTTTCACGAGTCCCGCGAACAGGCCGTGCAGCCCGGTGCCTTTGTCAGCGAGAGCAACGCCTATGTGTGCCTCAATGTCGAAGACGGCGGCGTGGAACAGGTGGCCACGTGGTACGATCTGCTGCGTGCTCCCCTGCAGGGCGTCGCCTGATTGATCAATCTTCCGGATCCTCTTGCGGCGCTCCCTGCTTCACCTGCGCCCACGACGAACCGGCCGCAACGGTAGGGATGGATACCAGGGCCGCTGGTGACCAGGAGGGGGAGTGATCGGCTGACGTCACGCCGTGCGTGAGATTGACGGCATCGCTGCCATCGGCGCGCATGATGAAAACGTCCTGGTTGCCATCAGGAGTTGACACATATGTGATCCACTCGCTGTCGGGTGACCAGCTCGGGCCGCCGATGGCGTCTTTGGCTGACAGCAGCCTTGGCCTGCCCCCGTCGGCGTCGAGCAGAAAGATCCCTTCGCCTTCCGGGCGGGCCCCGAAGAAGGCGATGTACTGACCATCAGGGGACCACGCCGGATCGCTGTTGCGGCCGATCCCGTCGGTGAGCATTTGCAGATGCTGTCCATCGACACCGGCGCGATAGACGTTGCCGTCATTCGGCAACCGTCGCTCGCTCAGGCGCCAGACCCAGAACGCCATCGTCAGACCGTCCGGGGCCCAGGTTGGCTGATCGAAGGACAGGACATCACCGACGGCAACATCGAGGGGCATGGGCAGGTGCCGTGGCCGGCCGCCCTCGGCAGGGATGAGGTACAGTTCCGTCTCGTTGTCACCGACACGTTTGCTGAACAACACTTCGGTGCCATCCGGGGAGAACTGGGGATGCCGATAAGCCCCCAGCTCCGTCGTGATATTGCGGATACCTCCGCCCCTGCGATTCATGAGGGCGATGTGGGTGCCGCTGGAGCCGGGCACGGGATTCGACACAAAGAGGATGTGCGCCCCATCCGGTGACCACGCCGGGTCTGTTTCATTGCCGGCGCCGAAGCTCAACTGAGTCTGCGCCGAACCATTGGCGTTCATCACCCAGATCTTGTTGAACTGCCCGTCCCGCGAAGAGACAAAAACGATCTGCCCTGGTGGTTGGGCTGTGGCTGCATGCAGAGGCAGCAGCAGGCCGGCGAGCAGGATCAGGGATGAAAACAACTCCGGTGTGGTTCGTTTCCTCAGCATACCCGGCCTGTCAACAAGCAGGTGAACATCCTGTATCGGATGAAAGCGAGGCTCGTGTCCGGCGGGCCGTTCAACACCTGTCATCCAGCCGCGTCAAACGCTCTCGTGCCGCCGTCCCCATCCACAGCGTACCGAAGCGTGCCCCCAGATCGGCGAAAATCTCCCTTGCCTTGCTGAGGTCACCGGCCTTTTCCAGGCGTTCGGCCTCGTAGAACCGCTCGGAGCCTGTGGTGATGCCCTCGGCGAACAACGCCGCCGCTTCCGCCGCACTCGGCACGGGCACGTGCTGCAGGCGATCCAGCGCCGGCGGGTGTTCGTCGGTAAGAATCCGATAGGCCGCCGGATTGCGCTCACGGAACAGTCGCGCACGAAAGTCCTGGGTCATGCCACCGAGCGCGTCTCCTGCCTCTCGACCGGACGTCAGATCGACATCGGCAGCAACGATGCAGTCGCCGCTGTTGGCCGCCTCAGCCAGAATCTGGCCTCTGGGGCCGATGATCATGCTGCCGCCGCCACGAAAGGCAACCACGAGGTAGAGAAAGTTGTCGGCGGCACGCGTGCGAAAAGCGGCAAGGCTGGCATCCCCTTCACCAAAGGAGGCACCCCCCATCGTACAGTGGAAGACGAGATCCGCCCCCCCCAGAGCCAGCGCCCGCGTCGTCTCCGGAAAAACCATGTCGTAGCAGATACACATGCCCACGGGGCCAATGTGGGGTACATCGAAGACCGGAAAACAATCACCGAGCGCCCGATGCCGTTCCGACAGTGTGGGCTGGACCTTGTGATAACGCCCGAGTTCGGTACCATCGGCGCCGATGAGGACCGCCGTGTTGAAGACAGGCCGCGTCCGGTCCCGGCCGACATCGCCGAGCAGGTCGTTGCAGTAGACGATCGCCATGTCGCGCTCACGGGCGACCTGCGCAAAACGATCCTGCAACAGCAACTCTGCCGGTTCCAGCAGATCGTGCACCTCTTTCCAGTGCCCTGCCTCCCATTCGAGCGTCCCGAGACAGTCCTCGGGGAAGGCGACAATGTTGCAGCCCTCATCAGCAGCCTGGTGCGCCAGGACGACCAGCACATCCAGGTTGTGCCGGACCTTTTCCAGCGCTTCCTGCGGCCCCCCGATGCGGAAGGCTATCGTGCGGTTCGCCGTCTGGGCTGCGGCAATTCGGATCGTGTCCTGCATCAAGGCTCCATGGTCTGTGGTGGGTCCGCCGGCGGACCGCCCCGGCAAAGTTCCATCAATGAGATGCAACTCACAACCACGCGCGCCATGGGCCGGTGCAGGATGGGGTTGTAGGAAGGCATGGTGAGACGTACATACTGATATATGGATCCATGCCACCCAGAGATTGAACCCGCCAGCCCATGACGGAGTGGATCGACTGGCTCAGCCAGTACGCATTTGAGGGTGGCATCGCCGGTCTTTTTGCTTTGTCCGTGGTGGATTCTGTGGGTGTGCCAACCGGTGGCGGCCCCGATGTCGTTGTCGCTCTGCTCACGTCCCTGCGACCGGATGTGGCCTACGCCGTCAGCCTTGTCATGGCTGCCTGTGTGGGTTCCGTTGTCGGCTGCCTGGCCCTGTACTGGGTGGGCCTGCGTGGGGGGGAGGCGGGCGCCCGCCGATTTGCCGCCAATGCCATCGCCCGCACCCGCGACAGCCTGGAACGTCGCGGCGCCTGGGTGATATTCCTTGCTGTACTGGCGCCGCCGCCGATTCCGACGAAGCTCTTCGTGTTCTGTGCCGGCATCGCCGCTGTACCCATTTTTCCCTTCGTTGTTGCCACCTTTCTGGGACGACTGCTCCGCTACGGCACCGGGGCGGCGCTGGCAGTGCTGTACGGCGAACAGGCGCTGGACCTGATCCGCAGCAGTTCCACGGCGATCCTGCTGATTCTGCTGCTGCCTGGCGTACTGCTGCTCATCCGCATGGGGATCCGCAGATGGTACCGGCGGTAACCCGGCCTCATATCCGTGCCGCCGCCGAGTCGGTGCAGAGGACCCTTCGACCGTCAAATCACACCCGGGAATCGTGCAGCGCCATCACCTTGGTGACGATCCCTTTCAGGTCTGGTCCCATGATCGGCTTCGGTAGATGGAAGTCGAAGCTCGACAGCCGGGGATCGTCCTGGGCCAGACTCCAACCGGTAATCAGCACCGTGACCAGCGCCGGATCACGCGCGCGCAGGTCACCGGCGACCCGGTCACCGGGGACTGTCGGGATCCCCAGATCAATCAGCGCCACGTCGAAATGTCCCGGTGAAAATCTCTGCATCGCATCCACCCCGTCGTGGCAGACTTCCACCGTGTGCTTGTCTGCTGACAACGCACGGTGCAGTGACAGGGAGAGCATCAGATCGTCCTCCACCAGCAGGATCCTGCCCGGGCGCACGCGATCCGTGACCGCCTCCGCGCCCTGATCCACTATCACACCCCCAGAGACGGCAGGCGGATGGTGAAGGTTGTGCCGCGCCCAGGTTCGCTCTCAACCTCTATCGTGCCGCCGGCGCGGGTCACCGAGCCGTGGGCGGACGCCAGACCCAGGCCGCTGCCGACATCGACCTTGGTGGTGAAGAAAGGCTTAAAGACCCGCCGGCGCGTCTCCCCATCCATGCCGGTCCCCGTATCGGACACGATCAGCGACACGAAGTCACCCGTGTCTGCAAGGGTCGTAGAGACCGTGATGGTGCCGCCCTTCGGCATGGCGGCGCGGTGTACAACAACAGATTCAGAATGACCTCGGACATTTCGCCTGTATTGCCCCGAACAGGCGGGATCTCGCCCAACTCGGTCATCACTTGCACGATCACGCCCCTGGCTTCCAGCTCATCCTTCCAGCGGGATCGGGCAAGTTCGACCGACTGCCTCTATGAGCCGGGCCTGGCTCCTGACCGTCTGCGTCAGCCGGGCCTCGAATTGCTCGAAGGCCGCCTGGTAGGGCAATACCAATGCGACGACGCCGACCACCAGGGCGACGGGAATCATTGTCGCCGCCAGCGCCGCGCTTCTTCGCTGCAAAATCATCGCACGGTTCCTTCGACGACCTCTCCGATGCAGGACAGGCTCATTCGTCACCCCTCAGCGCGGCCATACCTCGAAAGGGCTCGACACCCGCCGTCTGAATTTGGTGTAATTTGAGGGGCGTCTGCGGGACACAAATTCTGTACAGATTCAATAAACCCTATTTTACAACAGGCGGCAAAATGCATGACCGCTAGCAATTCCTCTTTGTTCTGCAAGGTGCTGACCTGATCGTGCCTTCCCCTCTGGTCAACGCCGCCCGCCTCCTGCGCCGCCAGTTGCAGGATCTGCGTTTTTCCGCCCCTGTCACCCACGTCTATAGCCCCCTCGACTACGCCCGTGCCGCCCACGAACAGTACCTGTCACGCTGGGGCTCGGCGCCCAAGAAAGTCCTGTTCCTGGGCATGAATCCGGGTCCCTGGGGGATGGCACAGACAGGAGTACCCTTCGGTGAGGTCGCTGCCGTGCGTGACTTCGTCGACATCCATGCGATGATCGGCAGACCCGCACCAGAGCACCCGAAACGACCCGTTGAGGGCCTGGCGTGTACGCGATCGGAAGTCAGCGGTCGCCGTCTGTGGGAGTTGTTTCAGCAGCGCTTCGGCAGTGCCGAGGCCTTTTTCGCCGAACACTTCGTGGTCAATTACTGCCCCCTCATGTTCATGGAAGAGACAGGACGCAATCGGACGCCGGACAAGCTCCCCGCCGCCGAGCGTGAGGCGATAACCCGGCCGTGTGACGCCCACCTGCGTACTGTCACCAGGATCCTGGCGCCGGATTGGGTGATCGGCGTCGGGCGCTATGCCCTCGATTGTGCGCGCCGCAGCCTGGGCGAAGATTGTGCCCCGCGGCTGGCCACGATCCTGCACCCCAGTCCGGCAAGCCCGGCAGCCAACCGGGGTTGGGCCCCGCAGGCCACGCGACAGCTGGAAGCCCTCGGCGTCTGGCAGAAAAAACCCTGAAATGGACGTAACTTGCTGTTTTATCGGTACTTTTCTGATTTGTATCGAGTTGCATCGGCTCTTTCTGTTCAGTATACTCGGCGAATCATTTCCTTCAGCAGGTCCTTTCCATCATCTGGGCCCATCATGACCCGTGTCGAGCTCCGTGATCACTACCCGGCGGTCCGCTGCCTCACAGAGGACATCTGTGCGCCGCTGACGCCGGAGGATCATGTGCCACAACCGGTGGCAGACGTGTCGCCCCCCAAGTGGCATCTGGGACATCGACCTGGTTCAAGGCCGACCAGCGCTGGCAGTTCATGGGCATCCGCCTCGCCGACGACGCCTGAGATCCGCATGACGAAATCACATGACTGAACCGACGC
The DNA here is from genome assembly GCA_027593305.1 of bacterium. Taxonomy (GTDB): domain Bacteria; phylum Latescibacterota; class UBA2968; order UBA8231; family UBA8231; genus UBA8231. The sequence goes on along the minus strand of JAQCJA010000051.1, from coordinate 7,117 downwards.
GACAGCACAGCACGATCAGCGACGAGAAGCTCTGGCATCTGCAGCACTGTCCCCTGTTTTCCGGCATCAGCCGGCAGGAGATGGAGCATCTGCGTGACGTGACCGTGATGGTCAAGCTCGAGCCGGAAAGCCGCATCCTCACCGATCCCGACGATCCGAATGCGATCTGGTTCATCAAAGAAGGGCTCATGTCACTGACCTACGGTGATGCCGATGGCAAGGACGCCACCGTGCTGCTGCTGGGTCCGGGTGATCTCTTTGGTGCGATGGGGGGTGCCGAGAGCATCGACTACAGCCAGAATCTGACGGCCCTGAAGCCGACCGTGCTCTGCCGTATGACCCAGGCGCAGATGGAGGGCCTGCTCAACAAACACCCCGAGATCGGCTACCGGATTACCAAATTCTCCTGGCGACGCATCGCCCGGCTGCAGCAACGGCTGGCGGAGATCATGACCAAATCGGTGCGTGTGCGCCTGGCGACAATCCTCGTCAATCTGTCCACCGACTACGGTGAGGAGCTGCCCGATGGTGGGCGTAGCGTAGGCCTGACGATCACGCACGATGATCTGGCCCGCCTCGTCGGCTCGAGCCGTGAGATGGTCAGCAAGGTGATGGCGAAGTTCCGTGATCAGGGCCTGATCCGCGCCACCCGCAAGCAGATCGAGATCGCCGATCTGCCCGCGCTGCAGCGCCTGACCGAGTAGGGGGCCGGTGCTCGAACTGACGCAGGTCTCGCGGTCCTTTGGCGGCACGGTTGCCGTGCAGCCTACCAGTCTCTCTGTGCGTCCCGGTGCCACCACCGTTCTCATCGGTCCCTCCGGCTGCGGCAAGTCGACACTGCTGCGCCTGATGATCTACCTGATCAAGCCCGATGGCGGCAGCGTGCGCTTCGAGGGCACCGAATTCAACGATGACGATGTGTTGCAGTTGCGCCATCGCATGGGCTACGTCATCCAGGATGGCGGTCTGTTCCCACATCTGTCAGCCGCTGACAACGTCGCCCTGCTGGCCCGGCACCTGGGTTGGGATGAGTCCCGTGTCCTGGCCCGCCTGCAGGAACTGGCGGAACTGACCCGTTTTCCGGCAGATGGTTTCGCCCGGTATCCGGCGCAGCTGTCAGGGGGGCAACGGCAACGGGTCAGCCTCATGCGCGCCCTCATGCTCGACCCTGACGTCCTGCTCCTCGACGAACCTCTCGGCGCGCTGGATCCCATCGTGCGTTCCGAACTGCAGGTCGATCTGCGCAACATCTTCCGCACCCTGAACAAGACCGTCGTCCTCGTCACCCATGACATGGGTGAAGCCGGTTTCTTTGGGGACGTCATCGTGCTGATGCGGGACGGCGGCATTGTCCAGCAGGGCACGCTGGCGCAGTTGGTCCACGAGCCAGCCAATGAATTCGTCGAGCGTTTCATTCAGGCCCAGCGCACGGCGCTGCATGTGCTGGAAGAAGGCAACCACCCGTGAGACCGACCCGCCTTGCCCCGTGGTTGATGGTGGTCGCTGGACTGTTTGCGGCAACGGCCGCCTGTGCGCAGAAGGTGACGATCGGCTCGAAGGCCTTCACCGAGTCGGTCATCCTCGGCGAGATCGTCACCCGCCTGGCGCAGGATGCCGGCGCCCAGGCCGAACACCAGCGCGAACTGGGCGGCACCCGGGTGCTGTGGAACGCAGTGCTGCGCGGCGATCTCGACATCTATCCGGAGTACACCGGCACGATCGCTCAGGAGATTCTTGCGGGCAAACCCATCGCTGCTGGACCGGAGGGCCTGCGTGCCGCTGTCGAGGCCGAAGGCCTGCGCATGGGGCAGCCTCTGGGGTTCAACAATACCTATGCGATCGGCATGCGCGAACCGGTCGCTGAAGGCCTCGGCATTGTCACGATCTCCGACCTGCGGGACCATGCCGAGGTCGTTTTCGGCTTCAGCAACGAATTCATCGATCGCGGGGATGGCTGGCCGTCGTTGCGCGACGCCTACGGCCTGCCACAGACCGACGTGCGCGGCCTGCAGCACGACCTGGCCTACCGGGCGCTGGAGACCGATGACATCCAGGCCATGGATCTGTACTCAACGGACGCAGAAATCGAGTATTACGGGTTGCGAGTTCTCATCGACGATCGTGAGCACTTTCCCACTTACAACGCAGTCCTCATCTACCGTCCGGATCTGCTGTCGCGTGCCCCCCGGGTCGTGGCCGCCATGGCCCGCCTGCAGGGCGCGATCAGTGGTGCCACGATGTCGAGCCTCAACAAGCGGGCCAAGATCGATCGGGTGTCCGAGGACCGCGTCGCCGCCGACTTCCTCGATGCGACGTTGCACGTGTCGACCGAGGTGACAGACGTGACCATCCTCGACCGCCTGCTGCAGAGGACGGGGGAACATCTCACTCTCGTCCTGCTGTCGTTGGCGGCTGCCATTCTGGTGGCGATTCCCCTTGGCATTCTGTCGGCCCGGTACGAGCGTCTCGGCCAGCTCATTCTTGGTGGCGCCGGCATCATCCAGACGATTCCGGCACTGGCGTTGCTCGTTTTCATGATCCCCTTCGTCGGCACGCAGGAACCACCCGCCATCTGCGCCCTGTTCCTCTACTCCTTGCTGCCCATCGTGCGCAACACGTACACGGGGCTTACCGACATCCCGCAACACATGCGTGAATCGGCCGAAGCCCTTGGGCTCCCCCCCGGCGTGCGCCTGCGCCTGATAGAACTGCCCCTGGCCTCCCGCTCGATCCTGGCGGGTATCAAGACGTCGGCCGTGATCAATGTGGGTTTCGCCACCCTCGGTGCCTTCATCGGCGCCGGTGGCTACGGCCAGCCCATCCTGACCGGCCTGCGCCTCGACGACATGGGTCTCATCCTGCAGGGCGCCATACCCGCCGCCGTGCTGGCCCTGCTGGTACAGGGCCTTTTCGAACTCTCCGAGCGCATCCTCGTACCCAGGGGCCTGCGTCTCGACCCCATCGACTAGCTGCACGCCGGAGGCAAACTCAGATCCCCGATTTCAGCGAAGTTCCCACCGCGTCCGACAGTCTGACCCTCGTCGCTGCGCCAGATTGTGGTCCGCGCACCGATTTCGCGGCGGATGCTCGCATCGGCCTCACAGCGCCGCGCAAATGGCTCCCCTGTCTGTACTTCTACGACGAGGTCGGATCCAACCTGTTCGAGCAGATCTGCGACCTGCCCGAGTACTACCCTACACGTACGGAACGCGCCATTCTCGAGGAACATGCCGACGATCTCGTCGCCCATGTGGGACACGCTGTCGATCTCGTCGAACTGGGGTCCGGTTCGGCAAGCAAGACACGTCTCGTCGTCGAGGCCCTGCTGCGCCGCCACGGGCAGTTGCGCTTCATCCCCGTCGACATCTCGCGCTCCATTCTCGAGGAGAGTTCTCTGGCTCTCGTGGAGGACTACGCCGGTCTCGAGGTCTTTGCTGTCGCCGGTGAGTATCACGATGGCCTGGATTTCCTCAAGACCGAAGGGGGACCGCCGCGATTGATTCTCTGGTTGGGCTCCAACGTCGGCAACTTCGAGCGCGCCGATGCGGTGCACTTTCTGCAGCGCCTGCATGGGGCGATGCGACCGGGCGACCAGCTGCTGGCCGGGATCGACCTGCGCAAGGACCCGGCTCTCCTGATCGCCGCCTACGATGATGCCGCCGGTGTTACGGCCGCCTTCAATCGCAACATTCTGACGCGCATCAACCGCGAACTGAAGGGCGCCTTTGCCCTCGACCAGTTCCGTCACGAGGCGCGCTGGAATGTCGCCGAGGGCCGCGTCGAGATGCACCTGGTCAGTCTGACCGAGCAATCCGTACGTATCGAGGACCTGGATCTTCTGGTGCCCTTCGCCGCCGGTGAAAGCATCCATACGGAGAACTCGTACAAGTACTCACTGTCTGAGATTCAGCGGCTGGCTGCAGCTTCGGGCTTTGTCACAAACGGCCAGTGGCTCGACGCCGCGCAGCGGTTCAGTGTCAACCTGTGGCAACCCGGGCTGGAGGCCAAACCATGCTGATCATCGATGCCCACCTCGACCTGGCCTACAACGCCCTGACCTGGGATCGGGACCTGACGCAGAACATCCGGCGCATGCGCGAGTCTGAGGCGGGCATGCCGGAGAAGGGTCGGGGCCTCAACGTCGTCAGTTTCGAGGAACTGCGACGGGGTGAGATCGGCCTGTTCTTCGTCACCATGTGTTGTCGCGTCGCCTCCCATGGCAAGCTGTTTCCCGGTGTCCGCACGCAGGACATCGCCTACACCAAGGATCGCGCCCAGCTGGCTTACTATGAGCTGATGGAACAGAAGGGGATTCTGCGGCAGATCCGCAGCGCCGCCGATCTCGAGGCCCACCTGCTGGCCTGGGAGGCGGACCCGCTGTATTGCCCCCTTGGCTTCATACTCACCATGGAGGGTTGCGACGGCATCGTCGACGATGAACAGGTGCCGCAGTGGTGGGACACGGGCCTGCGTATTGTCAGTCTCTGCCACTACGGCGTCAGCTCGTACGCACACGGAACACAGGCCCCGGGTGGCCTGACGCCCCGCGGCGCTCCCATGCTGCAGGCCATGGAGAAGGCAGGGATGATGCTCGATCTCAGCCACCTGGCGGATGCCGCCTTCTGGGAGGCCCTCGATGTATTTGGTGGACGGGTGCTGGCGACGCACAACTGCGTGCGCGCCCTGTGTGACCACGATCGCCAGTTTGACGACGACCAGCTCAAGGCCATCATCGCCCGGCAGGGCGTTGTCGGCGTCGCTTTTGATGACTGGATGTTGTCGCCCCTGTGGGACAAGCAGGCGCAGGACAATACGGGCATCACCCTGGAAACCGTCGTTGATCACATGGACCACATCAACCAGCTCGCCGGCAATACGCAGCACAGCGGCATCGGTTCGGATCTCGACGGTGGCTACGGCAAGGAGCAGTCCCCCGCCGACATGGATACCATTGCCGATCTGCAGGCAATCCCCGAAATCCTTGCCCGCCGTGGCTACAAGGACGGCGACATCAACGCCATGATGCACGGCAACTGGGTGCGTTTGCTGCGCGAAGCCCTGCCGGCGGCCTGACACCCGCCACAACGACAAATGCCCGTCCGCTTCGTCGTTCTTGCCGATACCCATTACCATCCGTCGGCGCTCAGGGACTTTGCCCCGCCCAAGCTGCTGACCCGCGGTCGCGAGATCCTTGCCGCCACCATACCGGCCGTCAACGCCCTGCAGCCGGATTTCATCCTCCACGCAGGTGATCTGCTGTGTGGTGGCAGCTCCTTCGAACTGTCACCCGACCAGTATGAGCAGTCCCTGCAGGACGTGTCACGGGCCTATGCAGGTTTCACCGCCCCCGTCCACTGCGTGGCGGGCAACCACGATTGTGATGCCCAACAGTACCGCTATGCCGACTTCGCGCGGATCTTCGACACCCCCGGTGGCCTCGACGTCATCAACGTCGCGCCCGGCGTGCGACTGGTCCGAGCCCACATCTACCGCGATGGTGAGGCAGGGGACGGAACCTGGACCGACGAACTCGATGCCGGCCTGCGCGCTGCCGACCGCCGGGCCCGGGACGAGGGCGCTGTGCTGTTCCTCCTGCTGCACACCTGGATTCATCCGGGCGCCGGTGAGTCCCCGACGAAGGGCATCATCGGTAACGCCGGGGCGCTGCAAGCAGCCCTGGCAGAGTGCCCGACGGTGGCGGCAACCTTCAGCGGCCATCATCATGCCAACCGCATCCGGCTGTTCCGTGACTATGTGTGCATCGACACAGCCTGCCTCATCGGTTACCCCCTTGGCTTCCGCGAGATGACCCTCGCCGAGGACGGCTGGCTGACCAGCACCTGGCACACACTCCATCTGCCCTCGCTTTTTGCCCTGTCGGCACAGCTGGACACGCCTGAGCACAACCACCACTGGGCAGGTGAGTTCGGCGACCGAGACAATATGGTCCTGCTGCCACGGACAGCATGGGCTGGCGGCGGCAGCAGGCGCTGCCGCAGTTGACCGCAGTTGACCGTAGTTGACCGTCTGGCGACGGCTTATGTACAATGGAAGTGTCCATCGCTTCTCCTTGCCCGACTGATCCCATGTCGAACGCCACGTTCCTGCGTCAGGTCTCGCTCTTCAACTGCCTGGGTGATCCCGAAATCGAAGCTCTTGCAGAGCTGACATTCTCGCGCACCTTCGACAAGGGCCAGTGTATCATCCTTGCGGAGCAATCCGGCGACACTCTGTTCATCATTCGCACCGGTCAGGTGAAGGTCAGCCTCCTCCACAAGGACGGGAAGGAGTTCATCCTGTCGCTGCTGGGCGAGGGCGAGGTCTTCGGCGAACTGTCCCTGCTCGACAACCGCCCACGGTCGGCGAACGTGACGGCCACCGGCAAGACCGAACTGATGATGCTCACCCGTGCCGATTTTCTGCAGCTTGTCGGGCGTTCGCCGCAGATCGCCGTGTCCCTGCTGGCGGAACTCGCGTCGCGCCTGCGGCGCACGGACGATCAGGTGGAAGGTCTGGCCCTGTTCGACGTACACCACCGTGTCGCCAAGACGCTGCTGCGCATGGCCGAAGATGGCGGGCAGAAGTCTCCCGAAGGCATCCTCATCCGCCGCCGTCCGACACATCAGGAACTGGCCAATATGGCCGGCACCACCCGCGAGACGGTAACGCGCGCCCTCAAGCAGCTGCAGGACGAGGGCTACATCCGCATCTCAGGCCGGCAGATCCTGATTCTTACAGACGCTCCGCCTGCCGCCCGCAGCGACCGATCCGCCAGAGACGACAGTTGACGTGATTGCCATCGTCGGCCACGAAGCAGGCGTGCCGATCCAGATGTCCTACACGGAGGCGGGGGACCGCGGGGCGGAGACCCACATTCTTCTGCTGCACGGACTGTTCGATCATCGCGGCACGTGGTCACTCCTGACGCCCCACCTGGTTGCGGCAGGCTGTCACGTGATCGCCCCGGACCTGATTGGCTTTGGCGCCAGCAGCCGACCGACGCTGGCCGACCGGCCCGCTCACGAACGCTACAGCGCTGACGCCCAGGTTGGTTTCCTGCGCACCTTCATTGAGCAACTCGAACTGGATGGATTCGTGCTCATGGGGAACTCCTTCG
>JAQCJA010000050.1 GCA_027593305.1 bacterium | reverse complement strand
CCGCCTGCCGAGAACGTGTACCCCGGTAGCTCCCCGCTCCTGCTGCGCATGGATGCCGGCGCGCACCAGATTGACGAGTTCGTTGGCAAAGTGGTCCCCATCGGCATCGATCGTGGCGAACCACTGCAATCGGGTGCGTTGCCCCAGCCGTTCCATGCCCAGACGCAGCGCGTGCAGTTTGCCGCGGTTTGTCGGCCCGACGACGGCATCGACGCCATGGCGGGTGGCCAGGGAGCGGATGACGGTGGCGCCGCAGTCTTCGCCATCGGCAACAAGGCAGATGGTCAGTGGATCATCAACAGCGGCCACACAGGCTGCCAGATTGTCCTCCAGCAACGCAATGGCATGGGTGTCGTCCATTGTTGGTGGCAGATACACGGGAATCACGATCCCTGTGGTCTGCCGGCTGGCGGCTCTGGCTGCGGCGGCATTTGCGGCGGGAAGAGGCTGGCTCATTGCAGTCCTGTTTCGGGAAGTAGCTGGGTACATGCGCCTGTGTGGCAGCGCCCCGATCCGGCACCGCCGACATAATCAGTTGGCGCGCATCGATGCCGCCCTTACTTTTCGCTTCATGTCCGCAGCCACTGAACAACCGCAACTGACGACGGCCCAGCTTCTGGATGACGGTCCGATCCTCGTTGTTGACGACGACGAGGCCCTGCGCCGCCTGTGCACCCGCGTGTTGGCGGCACGTGGATACGAAGTCCACACCGCCTGTGACGGCGAAGAGGCTGTGCGCAAAGTGCAGAGCCACGCCTACCGCGTCGTGTTGCTGGATCTGAAGATGCCCGGCATGGACGGCATCGAATGTCTGAAACAGATGAAGGCCCGCGGCTGCCGCGCCGATGTGGTGATGATCACCGGTTACGGCAATGTGCCCACCGCCGTCGAAGCCATGAAGGTGGGCGCCCGTGACTTCATCGAGAAACCCTTCAGGCCCCAGGATCTGCATGCCATGCTGGAGGACATTCTCCAGCGGCAGTCCCGCGATGCGCAACTGTCGACGGATCCGGTCGTCGCCTTCATTCAGCAGCACGCCGTCGAGATCAGTTCGCGCAAGGATGTTGCCGACCGCCTGGGCGTCAGTCTCGAGCGTGTCTCCACGCGGGTCCAGGAAGAAATGAACTGTTCCTTCCGCGAATTCCTCCACGCTTGCCGCCTGAATCTGGCCAAGCGATTGCTGGAGACGACGGAACTCGACATTTCCGAAGTCTCGACGCGGACCGGCTTTCAAACCGTGCAGCACTTCAGCCGCGTCTTCAGCAAACGCGCCGGCGTATCGCCAAAAAAATACCGCCTGCAGAGCCGCGCCGAATCCTGAACCGACCCTATTGAGGTTCGATCGTGCGGCAAACGCCCCGTCATGGCCCATGACGAGGCGTTTTTTCGTTTACCGGTGCGGCGCGCCCTTACGCGGGAACATCCCCGGTAGACCACACGCCATCCACCAGGCGTGCCACACCGCCGGGATTCTTGTTCCGCAACTCCGCTGGCAGTCGGTCGTCACGAACATTGTCGTAACAAGACAACATGCCGAAGCGCCGCAGGGATGCGGGGATGCCGACAGCGGTGAAACCGGGGTGCCCCGTCGCCGGATACGGCCCGCCGTGGTTCATGGACGGCACCACAGCCACGCCGGTGGGCATCTTGTCATTGAGCAATCGGCCGACTTTGCGCCGCAACAGCGGGGCGATACGGTTGTAGGCGTCGTCGTCAGTGCCAGCCGTAGCCGAATAGATGCAACCCGTCAGGTTGCCTTCGAAATGGCGTGCCACGGCGCAGGCCTGATCGACGTCGTCAGCAACGATGAACAGGCTCTCGTTGCCAAAGGCCTCCGTCTGCAGCGCTTCGGGGTTCTGCAGGAATGTCGCGCCCGTCACGTGCAGCAAGGTATTGCTGAAACTGAACCCCTTGCCGGCGCCGGCCTGGCCGCCGGTCAGCAGTTCGGCACCGGCCTGCTGCAGGGTCGCGACGCTGTGACTGAGTCCCGTTTCAACACCCCGGGCCAGCAGCGTGCCCACAGGTGCTGCCTCGAACCGCTCTTTCACCTGCTGAATGAAGCTGTCCGTCGTGTCACCCTTGAGCAGCACGACGATGCCGGGATTGGTGCAGAACTGGCCGGCGCCCAGCAAACAGGAGGTGCTGAAGTCATCGGCCAGCGATTCGCCACGTTCCTGCAGGGCCCCCGGCAGGATGTAGACGGGGTTGATGGAACTGAGCTCCAGGTAGATCGGCTTGCCGGCGGCATCGGCGGTGGCCTTCAATGTCAGACCCGCGCTGCGGGAACCCGTGTAGCCGGTGGCGCCGATCCTTGCATGCGACACCAGTTTGGCCCCCACGGCGTGGTCGGTACGGTAGATGAGTTGCACCGTCGCCGGCGGCAACCCCATTGCCTTGAGGGCTTCCAGAGCCTCTTCTGCCAGCAGGCGACTGGTACCCGGATGCGACGAGTTCGCCTTGCCGATGACGGGGCAACCGGCACCGATGGCGGCAGCAAAATCACCACCGGAAACACTGTTGAAGGCAAGGGGGAAATTGTTCGGTCCGAAGACGGCGACGCCGCCCTCCAGCGCCTGATAGAGGGAGCGGATGTTGCTGGCCGTATCAATCGTCGGCAGGCACCAGGAACCTGTTCGAGCCGCCCTTGCCGCCTGTCGCAGTTGCCCGGTGGTACGGGGAAGTTCAATGGCCGCCAGACGTGTCGGTGCAGGCAGTCCCGATTCGGTGGCGGCCATGGAGACGATCTCGTCAGCGTTTGCCTCGATCCGGTCCGCGTACGTCTCGAGAAAGCGGGCGACACCTTCTGGATAGAAGGCCCGCAATTCTTCCGAAGCCAGCGCCGCTGCCTCGATGGCTTCCAGCACTTCTGCTTCGTTGCTGACAGGGTAGCGTTCACCCGTCGCCTGGCGGGTTGTCGGGTTGTCCGGTTCGAAGGTGCCTGACGCCTGCGAATCTCTCCATGCGCCGGCGACAAGGACCTTCTGGGCCTTCGACATATCTAAACAGTCTCCTGGTAGTGGGGCGATTGAGTTCAGGTATTGCGCAGCAGTTCCTGGCCATCCATGCGATCGCGATAACCGCGCACCATGGGGCCGGGACGACCGAGGCTCTGCCCGGCCGTCTGCTTGTTCTGCGGATCACGGTAGCCGACACGAACCATGCGCCGGGCTTTGTCGGTCTGGTTGATGTGGGATCCGTGAATCGTATGGATGCTGAAAAACACCACGTCGCCGCGCTGGGCAGGCACGGCAATCGTGTCCTTGAGACTGTACTGATCGGTGGGCAGGTGTGGGGTACAGCCCTCGCCGTCGGGCAGCTGCGTGATGTGTTCGAGGGCGCCCTGCTTGTGCGAGCCGGCGAGGAAGCGGATCTCGCCATTTTCGTGGCAGGTGTCATCGAGATGCACAAGCACATCGATGTAGCGACCATCCTCGTGCATGTAGAAGGGGTGATCCTGGTGCATCGGAAAAGGATGTCCCGCCGAGGGCGGCTTGATGTGCAATGTCGAGTGATGCAGTTCGACGTTGGGCCCGAGGATGTCGCCGACCGCCTCCGTCAGACGCGGATCCGTCACCGCCTGTTGCCACGCCTGCGAATAGAAATAGAGATCGTGCATCGCTGTCAGTTTCGACGCCTTTTCCGTCTTTTCGTCCATGTACACCCGACGCCAGGGGCCGGTCCAGCCAGGGCTCGTCAGGGCCCATTCGGTGACGAGGCGTTCGAGGTCGGCATCGAGGCCGTCCATCTGTTCGGGGGTGAACATTCCGGGGATCCGCAGATACCCCTGCTCGCGGAAAAATTCGACCTGGTCGGGACTCAACATGGGGCAACACGTCCTTTGTCGTGGCAACAGTGGGCGATTCTGGCACAAGGCAGCTAAGGTAACGACTCCGGTTCGGCGGACAAAGAGACCGCCCGGCCGCCGATCAGCACGCCGCTGTCCACGTCGTACACCGGCATCTGCAGGGCAGTACCCAGGACCTGCTCCAGCGTCGCTGCCGGCATGTCGCGCTCCGGCCAGCTCAGCACCAGCAGGGGCTGACGCTGATGCGGCGCGTGGAACGGCGTCAGCGGCTCGTGGACCCAGACCAGAGCCAGCCGTTGCAGGCGCCGGGAGCCGCTGTGGTTGCGTTGCGCCAGGAGGAAATTCCGATACGTATGCTGCACACCCCAGCCCTGCAGCAGCTCCGGCGCGTCGGACAGCGCCAGCCAGCGCAGGTCGGCATCAGCCCCCGAGGGGTCCGGTGGGTCCAGGGTCGGCGCTTGTCCGGTGATCGGATCGACCACCCTACCATCCGCCTGCCAGCCGATGGCGACCCACCATCCGACATGGCGAAAAGGCTCCGGGGCGTACATCCCCCAGATGACTTCCATGCCCAACAGGTAGCGCAGACGGGCGATATGACCAGCACCCGGGTACGGCCACGGTCGGTCACCGTCGCCCTCCCAGGCAACGACACGTTCCCCTTCCAGCGTGATGGCCAGGGCCAGCACCATCAGCGCCGCGACCCATCGACCACCCATGACCGGCCGCCGCCGGATCACAGCGGCACGAGCGGCGGGCTGCCAACGCACGCGGTCCCAGACGGATCCCGGCAACAGAGCGCTGATGCCGGCGATCATGGTCAGAGGAAAACTGCCCAGGCTCAGCAGAGGCCACATACACAGATGGAACAGCGCAAGACCGATGACGGCGAACATACGCGTTCGTCGCCAGATCAACAGCGCTGGCGCCGACCATTCCAGCAGCACCGTCAGCCACGTAACGGCGGGCCAGATCCACGGGGGGCGTGGTCAGGGCGAGCCAGCGCCCCATCGTTGTCGGTGTGCCGCGATCGAGCAGAGCCAGCCACACCGCCGAGCCTTCCGACCACCAGGCGGTGCCCGTCTTGGCCGCCGCCGTTGACAGGTAGATCCACGCGAGCAACACCAGCAGGCCGGCGTTGCCACAGGTCACCAGCCATTCCGGTATGCGGGATGAGCGGCCGGCACGGGCGTCGAGAGAGGCAACCGTCGCCGTGGGCAGGATGAGACTGCAGAACAGCAACGTGCACAACACCGCGTTGTGGTAGTCCGACGTGGCACGCGCGGCGTACTGAAAAGCACAGGCACTGATCCAGGCGGCAATGGTGACCGGTCCGGTGCGCCAGCCGAGCGCCAGCAGCAGGCTGACAGCAAGCACGGCGATCGCCGCCAGTTGCAGGGTCACAGTCTCCGACCCGAGAACGAGCCAGGCCGGCAGCTTGGGTTCGCCGTAGGCCTGCATCGCCCACCAGTCGGGGGCCACGCGCAGGACGCGCACCATATCCCACGCCAGCACCAGCGCCGTACCGATGCGCAGACAGGCAAGGGAGCGCGCATCGAGTTGCGACAGGAGCCGCAGACGGGTCGAGAAGGGAACCGGCCGTGTCAACCGGGCTGGGCCCATCTGTTCAGAACGTGGTCTCTTTGGTCGTGATCGGACACCAGCGGGAGACTTCAAGAAAGTCGAAGAGCGCCGCCGTCGCCTGTGGCGTGCCGATGCGTTTGAGCGCCTCGATCGCGTGATTGCGCACGTAACGGTTGTCGTCACCCAGTGCTGCCACGAGGGCATCCGTTGCCGGCCTGGCGGCGCGACCATGCCGGGCCAGAGCGTAGGCCGCGTCGAACCGCACCTGGGCGCTGTCGTCGGCCAGCAGCTGCGTCAGGGCCGGGATCACCTTGCGGCTTCGCGATGGGATGGTGCCCAGGGCGTCGGCCGCATTGCGACGCACGAATTCGGCGGGATCCTCCGTCAAGGACGCCACGGCGGCGGCGCCCCTGGCACTGACTGCGGCACCCAGTTCTCCGAGGGCAAAAGCGGCGTAGCCGCGGCGGGCCTCCGACTGGTCGCGGCAGGCGCGCACGAGGGACGGTTCGGCTTCCGGCCCCAGGGCCGACAGGCCGTAGGCGGCACTCAACCGAGCCGGCACCATGTCGTCGTCGAGACAGTCCAGCAGGATGTCCACCGCCGGTGTGCCAATGGCGGCCAGCGCATAGGCAGCGTTCAGCCGCACCGTTTCGGCTTCGTCGCGCAGCGCCTCACGCAACGCCGACAGGACCTCATCGCTGACACCGCTGAGTCCCAGATTGTCGGCGGCAGCCATACGCTGCGCAGGATCCCCAGCGCGCAGATGTGCCAGGGCCTGTGTCGTCGCTTGTGTCGTCGCTTGTGTCGTGGGCATCACCGTTGCAGGCACGTCGGCGAAGGGCGCCCCACGATGCCAGTTCCACAACTTCGTCCACATGCACCGATGGCGATCACCAGCGCCATTGCCTGCCGGCCAGGCGGCGGACCTGTTGTTCCATGTGGGCGTCGTTGGCTCCGACATGCGGGTGAACTGGAACTTCATCATGAACCGCGTCTTGTCCGTCAGGTTCGGACAGGCGCGGTGCCAGATATCGAAATGCACCAGTACCACGGTGCCCGCCTCACCCACGCAGGGCAGGACCGACGCCAGCGGCTCCCAGGACTCTTTCTTCTCATATGTGTGGGATCCGGGCACGACACCTGTGGGGCCGATCGACTCGGGACAATCCTGGGGGTAGTAGAACAGCATCGCCCAGCGCGTGCGATGATTGCGTACTCGTTGGTAGCCCCAGTAGCTGTCCTTGTGTACGCCGCCACCTTCCCCGGGTCCGCGGTTCACGTGACAGTGGCGGTGGGAGTGCATGATATGGTCGGGCCCCAGCACACTCGTGAGCGCTCCGCGAAGTGTTGGATCGGCGAAAACCTGCTGCAGTTCCGGCACCCGCGGCAGAATGTTGTTGCCGGGGTTGCCCTCCTTGTCAAAGACCTCCGAGGTCCGTTGGTAGATGTGCTCGTGCACGCTCCTGGGCAAGTCGGTTTTCAACACCAGGAAACCACGGGTGAGGTAGTCGCGCATCTGCTCGTCGGTGAGCAGGTATTTGGGGTCGATCACTTGGCGGTCTCCAGCGGTCTTGTGTCGCCTGCGTGGGATTGTGGTGCGTCGATTGAACTAGTCGAACTGTTGCCGGAACGTTGCCAGCTCCTGATGCAGTGCCGCCACCGCGGCGCGCAGTTGCTCTACAGACGCCTCGAGAGCAGCGATCCGATCGTTCTCGGCGCGGACCACCAGCGTCGCAGCTTCCGGGGGCAGTTCTCTCGCCTCCTCGTCCGCGGACCCGGCGGGCTCTCCGGCGAACAGATGGGCATAGCGTGGTTCCTTGCGGCCCGGTTGCCGCGGCAGTTGCACAACGGCCGCCGGTGCCCGCTCCAGCAATTGCTGGAGCACGGCCTCCACGTGCGACAGCTCTTCGAAGGGGTGCATGCGACTGGCGCGGCCGCGCAGTTCGCCGACGGTCTGCGCGCCGCGGACCATCAGTTCGCACAGCACCGCCATCTGTGCCGCCGTCAGTCCCATCCGTTCATCGAACACGTGACGGTGTTTGGGGATCCGTTGCTCGGCGCCGGTGACGACACGCACCAGTCCCTTCTCACGCATCGATTCCAGCGCCCGCGCCACCATCTTGTCGTCGAAGTCGACTACGGGGCTGCGGTTGGACTTCTGGTTGCAGGCGTTGGTCAGGGCATTGAGCGACAGCGGATAGTTCTCCGGTGTCGTCGCTTCTTTTTCCATCAGACAGCCAAGGACCCGCACTTCGAGTGTGTTGAGCAGCGGTTGCTGAGAGTCTGTGTCTGGCGTGGGTTCGGTGGCCTCTATGGGTTCCGTCATGATCTGGATCCGTCGGTAGGGTGAATCACTGCGCTGCCAGTTTTGCCCAGAGCCGGCAGCAATGCCTGCAGGGCCCGTACCACTTCGTGCACGCCCTGGCCCTCCATATCGATCACGTGGTCGGCAGCGGCACGTACGGGCCCGATGCCGTCGAGAAAAGGCTGCAGATCCTGGGGTTCCTCGAGGCGGTCGGGCAGCCATGGGTGCCGCAGCGCACCGCCACGCTCCTCCAATTGCCGACGCAGGGCCCAGTAGCAGGTCGCGCGTGGCAGGCGGAAAAATATCAGTGCCGCCTGCGCCCGCACCCGGGCCAGTTGTGGGCCGCTGTGCAGGGCTCCCTCACCCAGCAGCAGCAGGCCCGGCGGGGACTGGTTCAGCAGGCCGGGCAGCAGTGCCTCTTCGAGGCTGTGCAGGCGGTCGCTGCCGTGGGTGCGGAGGTAGGCCCACAAGTTCTGTCCGATCTCGTGTTCGAGGCGGCGATCGAAGTCGTGCAGGGGCAGACCGGTAAGCGCCGCCAGATCGTAGGCCACTTCACGGTAGGCACACCCCGGGTGCCCGATACAGGCGACAGGGCGCGCCAGCGTTACCGTGGGTGTGTAGTCGTAGTAGTCGATCTGGGTCATACCGTCACGCGACGCTGGACCGGGGACCCTCGCGCCAGAAGCGGCGGGCGATGTCGACGTGCAGCCCGACGCCCAGAGGGATGGCGCCGTCGTGAAAGTCATAATCGGCCTGGTGCAGGGTCGGATACGTATCCCGATCGACGGGACGTACGCCGAGGGCAACGAAGGATGCTGGCACCTGCTGCGCGTAGAAGGCAAAATCCTCGCCCCCCATAACCGGGGCGATGTCGACGGGCGTCATCGTGTGGGCCGCAACCCGGCGCACGTACTCGGTGGCGCCGGGATCGTTTTCCAGCACGGGATAGCCATCGTCAATGACAACTGCGGCCGTGGCGCCGAAGGCTCGGGCGGTGTCGGTGGCGACCCGGTGAATGTGTGCAAAGGTCCGTTCCCGTGTCGCCGCATGCAGCGTCCGGATCGTACCCGTCAGCAGCACCTGCCCGGGAATAATGTTGAACGCCGTGCCGCCGTGAACCTGTGACACGGTGACAACGACACTGTCCAACGGTGCAGTGTTGCGGGCGACGATCGATTGCAGGGCAACGATGATGTGCGCTGCCACCAGGACCGTGTCGATTCCCTCGTGCGGGAAGGCGGCATGGGCCCCGACGCCGCGCACGGCGATGTGCAGCCGATCGGAACTGGCCAGAAACCCGCCTGCGTGGACGCCAACCTGGCCCTGGGGCAGAGTCGGCCATCCGTGCAGGCCGAAGATGGCCTGCACCGGCGGATCGTCGAGCACTCCTTCCTCGCACATCCGGCGGGCTCCGGCGCCCCCTTCTTCGGCGGGTTGAAACAGGAATTTCACCGGTCCCTCGAGTTCGTCGCCCAACTGTGCCAGTACCTGCGCCGCGCCGACCAGGCAGGTGACGTGACCATCGTGGCCGCAGGCGTGCATCTTTCCCGGCACCGTGGACCGATGGGCGTGATCCCCCTGCTCCTCGATGGGCAGCGCATCCATATCCGCCCGCAGGGCGACACAGGGACCGGGGCGGTCAGCGCCCAGAGTGGCGACAACACCGGTGCCGGCAACCCCGGTTCGCAGGGTGATGCCCGGCACATGCTGCAACTGGTCAACGATGCGGGCCGCCGTGGCGTGCTCCTCGTAGGCCAGCTCCGGATGGCGATGCAACTCGTGGCGCAGTGCCACCAGGTCCGGCAACAGGGAATTGATGAGGGGTTGAAGTTCGCGCATGCATCCTCGGCGGGCGGTTCGTACCATTCGGACGACGGGTCCAACGACTTTGGCCGGTGAATGTACCGCGGCAGCCATCGGCCTCAAAGTGATGCCGCGGGCAGCCACGACCCGCAGGGGCAGTCACTCGGGGCGCAGGCAGACGACCGTCGCACCCCAGCCGCCACCACCCATGCCGCCTGCTGCGTACGACTCGACGTAGTCGATGCGGTCGAGGGCGGCGTGCACGATCCGCCTCAGGGTGCCGCGACCTTTCCCGTGAATGACCCGTACCTGCAGTATGTTGCGGGCGCGGCACGCTTCCAGGTAGTCGGGGACCAGCCGCTGCACGTCACCTGGATGGAAGGTGTGCAGATCGAGGGTGCCGTCGATGGGCATCTCGACGGGCTGATCATTTGGCTCATCCTCCGGGGCCCCGTCATCGATTGCGTCGTCTTCGTTCACACCTGCCGCCGCTCAGACGTGGCGTGGTGCATCGGCGCCAGAGGGTGTCGAGGACGTGTGCACCGCCAGCAGGCGGCAATCGTCGCGGTCATCCAGTTCGACATCCACCTCGCACAACTGCCCATTGATGTCGAGGATCAGGGCATTGGCCTGCGCCAGTCGCCCGACGGCCTCTGCATACACCGAGATGTCGCCGGCGGCAAACCCGTCGATGACGATCTGGTACGCATCCAGGCGCAGCTGTACCAGCATGTTGATATCGTCGTGCATGTTGGCCAGTTTTCGTGGCGGCCGTATCTCAGCCAGCGTCTGTTGAACGGCCAGCAGTCGTGGCTGCAGTTCCAGATATACAGGAACAATCCGTGAGTCGATGGCGACGCTGTCGGCGCCGACAGCCCGTTCGCCGACTTCGCGCTCGATGGCGGACACTTCCTCGATCAGTGGATTCAGCGCCGAGCGATAGGCGCGCACATCGTCGGTGGCACCGAACTTCGTGTCGGCATCCTTGCCGCAACCAACCAGCAGGCCCAGGCTGGTGACGACACAGCAGACGAGGCGACCCATATCCAGACGCATAACCAGACCCTTGACCAAACCCATGACCAGCCTGGAGAGATGACTCAAGAGAGAGCGCCCGAGACGGCGCCACCACGCTCGAGCATGCGCTCCAGTGCCAGCAGGCAGCGCATGACGCAGCGAGGGTGGTGGTAGTTTTCTTTGCGCGTCACGTGTGGCTGAAACGTCATCCTGCGGTCACCCGCCGTCTGATACAGCGGCAGTCCATGCTGCCTGAGAGCGGCATGTGCCTCGATCCAATCGAAGATGCGCGCGAACCAGATCCACGCCCACTCGTCTTCGGTATGTTCCATCAGCAACAGACAGCCGATGAGACCCTCCTCCTGCAGCCACAGGACCTTGTCGAGTGTGAAGCTGTTCGTGTTGATCTGCAACGAACGGAACAGGCCGCCATGTACGTCATCCCAGGCGACTTCCACGTGTCGACGGAAGCGCGTCGCGCACAGGTCGAAGAGGCGGCGATCATCGATGCGCAGCGCTTCGACCATTGTCATCCACAGGGTCTCGATGGCGTGGCCCAGATAGCTGAAATCCTCATTGGCGTCGTCGGGCCGGGTCAGTTCACAGGTCAGCGCCTCGTTCATCAGCCCGTACTTGTCATTCCAGAAATTGCCGGTGATGCCACCGACCATCTCCTGCGCCAGGGCCTGCAGCCTAGGGTCCTGCGGGCGCAACTCAAGCATCTGCGTCAACGTCAGGATCAGTACCATGTGGCCACCCAGAACCCGCATGCCCGGATAACAAAGTGGTACGTAGCCCTCGTCGACGTAGCGCGTCGGGTCACGGTAGAGTTCGGCGACGCCAAGCAACGAATCGACGGCAAGATCGAGGGCTTCGTCGTCCCCGGCGGCAGCGGCGTACGCCGTCAACCCCTCCGCAACAAACAGACTGTCGTAGCCGCGCTGGGATGCCGGCGCCGTGATCGTACCGTCGGCGGCGAGCCCCGTCACCCACCGGCCATCTGCATCGCGTCCGTGGGCCAGCAGGAAATCGCGTGTGCCGCGGGCGACCTGCAGGCTCTCCTGGTTATCGAAATGTCGCGCCAGGTAGGAATGGGTCCACAGGCCCCGTCCCTGGTACCACATGTTCTTGCTGTCGTCGACGCGGGTGCCGTCGTGATCCATGGCGCAGAAGAAGCCCCCCCGTTCGTGGTCGATCCCGTGCCGCGTCCAGAAGGGCACGTACTCGTCGAACAGGTAGGTGTGGTAGTGATCGCGAAGTTGCTGCAGAGTGTGGGTGCCGACCCGGTCGCGTTTCATTGGTCATCGGCGTTGGTTTTTTTCAGGATCACGTTGCGCGACAGTTCTTCGATGATGTCTTCCACCGGATCCTTGCCCACGTCCCATTCGCCGAGGTCGTATGTGAAACTCAACTCTTCGGCAGCCGCCGCTTCTTCCAGTTCGATCATTTTGCGTTGTGCCCCGGCCTGCTCGGCATCGAAGAGGATGACGATCTCGTCCCCGGAGTACCAGCGGGCGATAATGTCACTGCGACGGAAGGGTACCGAGAAAACCTTGTGAACCCGGCGATCGACTTCGGCGTAGCCGAGTTCCTGATCGAGCCGATGAATGCTGCTCAGGTCGATGAAGGCGATGATGCGCCGGCCTCGGGGCATGATCTGCGCGAACTGCAGAAAAGCCGGTCGGGTGTACATGCCGTAGGCGGCATCCCAGCTCAGTTCCGCCACCTTTTCGTGCAGGGCGAGGATCTCTTTGTCGAAGCCGAAGGTTCGCCCCACAAGGTTTCGTAACACCACGCTCCACTCCTTCAGATCAGGTTGGTGGGCCAATATAAGGTGTGGTCGGCGTGCCGAAGAGTTCGAAGGCAGCAGGGCCGGCGGGGCTGGTAAAGAAACGGCTTGCTGCCGTTCTTTCGGGGAACCTGCCGTGGTAGGCGGCCGACCAGGCCTGCAGGAACTGCGACGACGACGCAGCCGGCACCAGGGCCCACACGCAGCCACCAAAACCGGCGCCGAAAGCCGAGGCAGCGGCAGCGCCGTGCTCGCGTGCCGCCTGCGCCAGCAGAACCGTCTCGGGCACCTGATTGCCGAGCATGGACGCAGTGTACTGCTGCGAGCGCGCCACGGCGGCGCCGAAGGTGGGCAGATCACCTGCAGCCAGGGCGGCGGCGGCCTCGTCCAGCAGGGCATCTTCCAGTTCGAAATGGCGCAGGCGCAGGTCGAGTTCCTCAGCGCTGAAACCTCCGTGGCCGGCAGCCGTTGCCGCCCGCAGCCGCTGCGGAGCGTCGGCAGCCGAGGCCAGAATCTGGGCCAGATAGACCTGCTCACCTTCACCGGCAGCGCGCCACGCCTGCACCAGACTGCGCACACGCAACGACGCACGATTGTACAGCTGCTGGGCGGCACCGGTTTTCTCGGCGACCACACCGCTGACACCGAGAGCGAACACCCAGCCCTGCGGAACTGCGACATGACGCTCAAAACGCGTCGGGCAGTAACGGAATTGCCCCAGCTTGTCGGCCTGTGAACACAGGATGGCTGTGTGATCCTCGCTGCCACCGAAGGTGCCGACGCCGAGATCACCGGCCAGTCTGCCGTAGGACTGACCGTTTTCATGGGTCCCGAGGTATTCGGCCAGTGACAGCGCATCGGTGATGTCAGCGGTGAAAGCTTCGGTCTCTTCGATGCCCTCGATATCTGCCAGGGCCCGATAGGTGGCGATCACAAGGGCGCTGGAACTGCTCATGCCGGAGGCCTGTGGCAGATCGCTGCCGAAAGTGATATCGGCGCCGAGTCGACAGTGGTCCGGGAAGTTGCGCGCCAGCCGACGCGCCACCGTCATCGGGTAGTTCTTCCAGTCTCCCGTGGGCACGGCGAGATTCGCGTCCCAGGCGAAACACACGGCGTCCTCGACATCGAGGCCGCGTACCCGCACCCGGCCGTCGGCGCGCGGCGTGGCCACAATACAGATGCCTCGTTCCACGGCGGCCACAAGGCTGCGGCCGCCACAGTAGTCGGTGTGTTTGCCGAGCACTTCGATCCGGCCCGGGACGAAGTAGGCCCGCGCCGGCCCTGGGGCACCATCGGTGTCCAGTTGCCGTGCGGCACGCTCGAAGAGCGCCACCTTGGCCTCGATGCCATCACGCAGTCCGCACGCACGAAGGGCCTCGGCAACGGCGTCGGCTGTGCACAGCACCGCCAGGTCGATCACAGCTGCACCGGCCGGCCGCGGAGCCGGGCCGCAACGCCCACAATGTCCTGGCGGCTCGTCAGGTCCAGAACGGGCGCCGCGATGGGGACCACCGTAAAACGGACGCCGAGATGATCGATGGCATACTGCACCGCGTCGGTGATTTCGAACTCGCCCCGTGCGGAGGGCTCGATGGCATCGCAGGCGGCAAAGATGCGCGCGTCGAACCGCCAGCAGTTCATGCTGACACCGACGCTGTCGCCGAGGCTGGCAAGCAGGGCGGCGGAAGGTTTTTCGACGATGCGCCGAAGGCTGCTCCGAGCGTCCACCTCGACCACGGCGAATCGCTCGATGCGCTGTGCCGGTATGTTGCTCTGCGCCACCAGAGCGCCGCGCTCAAAACCTGGCAGCCCGGGCCCGGAAAGTCGACACAGTGCCTGCAGGGCCTGCAGGGGATAGTGGTTGTCAGAATTGATCGCCAGGAATGGGTCGCCGGCGGCGAAGTCGCGGGCGGCGGCGACGGCGTTGGCCGTCCCCAGTGGTTCAGCCTGGACGGCAAATTCGAAGTCGAGGCGTTGCGATTGCAGCGACGCACCATAGTACTGGCGCAGTTCGTCGTGATCGGGACCAATCACCAGACACACATGCCGGAGGCCGGCATCGGCCACCGTCGTCAGTACGTAGTCGAGGAATGGGCGATCGATCGGCACCATCGCCTTGACGCCACGATCTGCCATCTGCCGCTGGGCCTCGGTCAGACCCTCTGCCTGGCCCCTGCGCATGCGTGTACCAAGGCCGGCAGCAAGCACCACGACTTTGTCCATCGATCCTCCTGTCAGGATTGCACGGCCGTTTCGCCTTGCACTGGGCAGGAATGTAACGCTGCCCGGCACGGCGTGTTGGCCCAATGATGGCAGTTTTGCATAAAAAAACAGGCCCGCGCAGATGGTCTGTGGTGAAGCGTGTAAGCAGTGCTCGCACAATCGATTGTGCGCCGCTTCCGGCGCCCCGGCAGGACGATTTCTGTGCGCCGGGCCGGACATTGGGCTTGTGTGAGTTCACCTCGGGGATATCATTAGCCCATGAACGTATCGCAGTCAGGTACGCCGGATATAGTGAACCGGGATTGCACACACCCCAAGTTGTTGTGTAGTGTTCGGCTCCCTCGTTTACCCACTACGGTCACTCCCCGGGCCGGAACACAGTCGTCGTGTCCATCCCCCGATGGGTAGCGGCGACACGAGAGATCGATGACATGCTCAGTTCATCTCGCAGAACCGTGTCGCACAGAGCCACGTCCCGCTTTGCCGCCGTCGTGCCGTGGCTGCTGTTCACCGGTGGCCTGATTCTTTGCGGCCGCATTCTTCCGGCCCTTTTCTGAAGCTGGAGTAGAGGCTCGTTGGAGTTCAGGCGGAAGCGCCGGAGTAATGGCGCACACCGATTTTCCAGAACAGCCGTGAGGCCAGCAGCATAACACCGGCTAGCCCTGTGGCGACGAGCCATGCCGGCGACAATCGACCCACAAGGGCCCCGGCGGGTATTGTGACGGCAAAAGCTACCGGCACGACGAACGTCAGCAGAGCCTGCAGCCATCCGGGGTAGATCGTCACCGGCCAGCGGGCCGCGTCGTACATGCTGTGGAAAATCATCAGAATATTCTCGCTGCGGACAAACCAGAACGCCACTGTCGACAGCATCAGCCAGAAGCCGTAGAGGATGGCGCTGCCCGCCACCAGAGCCACGGCAA
>JAQCJA010000688.1 GCA_027593305.1 bacterium | reverse complement strand
GACACAGATGCCGGCGGCCACGGTGGCATGGCGCAGGCAGTCCTCAGGGCCGAGCCCCCCGATCCGGGCCGCCAGAAAGTAGCCGATGAAGGTGTCTCCCGCCGCTGTGGTATCGAGGACCGGCCCCGGTTGCACGGCTGCTGCCCGGGTCCGCCCCCCATGAGCATGAAACAGGGCACCTGCCTCGCCGAGCGTCAGCAGGATCTCAGCCTGTGGCCAACGTCGGCAAAGTGCGTTGAGCAGGTCATCCGGAGGGGCCGTGGCCGGCAGCAGGGCCAGACCTGCCGCTTCCGTCTGATTGACAACCAGCAGATCGACCAGATGCAGCGGCCATTGCAGGATGTCTGCAGAGAAGGGGGCAGGATTCAGACAGACCGGCAGGTTCCTGGATTTTGCTTGTCGAATAATAGAAGATGATTTGTTTATTTCATTCTGCAACAACAATATACTCGACGATATATCTCCTGAGAACGCCGTCTCGATCTGGGCGTCACAGATCTGTTGATTGGTACCTGGGTAGAGGAAGATTGCATTCTCGCCCCCCGTGGTTTCCACCTGGATCACGGCGTGCCCGGTGTGGCAAGTGGGGTCAATGACAATGCCCGACACGTCAACGCCGAGTTGGCCCAGGCCATCACGCAGCCACACGCCATCCTCGCCAACACGTCCGCAGTGAGACACGTGCGCGCCGGCCAATGCCAGGGCGGCAGACTGGTTTGCCCCTTTGCCACCGGCAAACACCTCGTATCCCTTGCCAGCCAGAGTCTCGCCGGGCCGCACGACATGATCGACCTGGTACACGTGGTCGATGTTCAGCGAGCCGAAATTCAGAATTCCTGCCGACACATCGGCCGGAGCAGGTATGATCATCGATTCAGAGCGATGCCGAGTTCCATCGCCGCTCCCATCTGCAACAGCGCCATGTCGCTGGACAGATCGATGAACTGGAAACCCTCAAGGATGCGACGTCGGGCGGTATCGCCATCGGCCACGGGAATGCCGGAGGGCTTGCCGGCCCGGGCACAGCCTTCGCGGAAGCTCTGCAGGGCCTGCTCGTGCTCGTCACTTCCCGGAGTGACACCCATGGACGCGGCCAGATCCGTTGGGCCGAGGAAACCGATATCAACGTCCGGTATCCGAGCGATCGCCTCGGCGTTGCCGATGCCCTCCATGTCCTCGATCTGCACGATACACAGCAGATCGTCATCGGCGAGCGTGCGGTACTGCGGAGAAAGCGTCGTGCAGCGACTGGAACCGATGGAGCGGACGCCGCGTGGCGGGTAGCGCATGGATCGGGCCAGAGATCGCGCCTGTTCAGGGGTGCTGACATGGGGAAAGCAGATCCCGCGAGCGCCTGCGTCCAGCAGCCGAGCCGCCGTCTGCGGCGCGTGATCCCAGGCGCGCACCAGGGGCAGGGCCCCGCGGGATTCGATGGCGCGCAACATATGAGCAATCGAATCCATGTCGTACGGAGTATGCTCGGCGTCGATGCACAGCCACGGATACCCGGCGGCAGCCATGATTTCGGCTGCCAGTGGTGCCCCCAGATTCAGCCAGCTGCCTACGGAGGGTTTACCGGCTGCCAGTGTCTGCCGGATGATGTTGTGCATATGCGGCTCAATCCCCGGTTACGGACAGATCGATGCCGAGCAACCGGGCCACCTTGCGCAGCCGCCGCAGCTGGTGGCCGACACCAAGGGCGACGTGGTGCGTCGGACCCTGTGTGCACCAGGCATCCATGAACTGCGCCGGTCCCAGGCCAAACTGCAGGCGGCTGTTGGTGTTGCCGATTTCCATAATCGATCCAGGTAGGCTATCTCCTTCTGCGGCAATCAATTTCATTCTCCCATCTCGGGTCTGGGTCAGGCCGAGAATGGTGATGGGACCGTTCTTCACCTTGAACTCCACGGAGACGCCGGCACCACGCTTGCCGTGAAACAGTTCGAGCTGACGCAACTGTGGCTGACTGTCGCTGATGGCAAGGTGCCCCGGGCCATCGTGCCCCATCAGCACGAAATTGTCGACAAAATCCATCGCATAGAATTCGGTGTACGAACCCCCTGCCTCCAGTGCGTCCATCAGCAGCATGGCGATGCAGGTTTTGAGATCCCCTTCACCAGCGCACGGAATGCCACGGGCCGTGAGCAGGCTGTTGCCGACGATGAGGCTGGCTCCCAGTTCCTCGTACTCGTTGCCGTCGAGGCCGCGGTAGTAATAGGCCAGACCGTCCAGTTCGAAGTCTGCAATCAATCGGTCCAGACCACAGGCGACTCGCGCCGACCAGACAAGGGGGCCATCGGCGACCCCCGCCTGGATGTCGAAGACCTGCCGGATCACCTCGAGTTTGTCGGCAATCTCCGGATCCGTCACCGCATCAACCCGAGCCTTCAGGTCACACATCTCCAGCACTTCGACATGGGCCCCCAGCTGCGCATGGACCATGGTGAAATCGGTGTACATGTCCAGCATGCCGGGGTAGGTGTGCCCGAGGAAGCCGAAAC
>JAQCJA010000687.1 GCA_027593305.1 bacterium | reverse complement strand
GTGCCACCGAATGCTCTCACTCAACGACGCATCGATGGCTGTCACACAACACGCTTATTTCAGGACTAGTCAGCCCGCCTTCTTCTTGTTCTGCTGGCGCAGACGATTGATCTCATCGCGCAGGTTGGCCGCCTTCTCAAACTCCAACTCGGCTGCGGCCTTGTTCATCTGCTTCTCCATCTCCTGAATCATGTCCTCCATGGCTTCTGCTGAGGCGATCGCGCCGATGTCCAGAGCCGGAAGCTGTTCCATGGGGGTGACACTCCTGACGCTCTCGAGCACCGACGTGGCCTGCATGATCTCCTCGCGGCTGCGCAGGATGGTCTGCGGCGTGATCCCGTGTTTCTCATTGTGGGCCAGCTGAATCACGCGGCGACGATCGGTTTCATCGATCGTCCGCTGCATCGAGTTTGTCATCTTGTCGGCATAGAGGATCACCAGCCCCGACGCGTTGCGCGCCGCCCTGCCCACGGTCTGAATGAGCGCCTGCGCCGAGCGCAGGAAGCCCTCCTTGTCGGCGTCGAGAATGGCAACCAGCGACACTTCCGGCAGATCGAGCCCTTCGCGCAGAAGATTGATGCCGACGAGGACATCAAATTCACCAAGGCGCAGATCACGGAGAATGGACACCCGCTCAAGAGTGTCGATCTCGGAGTGCAGATAACGCACACGAAAACCGAGCTGCGCCAGGTAGTCGGTCAGCTTCTCTGCCATCCTTTTGGTCAGAACTGTCACCAGGACACGCCCGTGCTGCGCGGTGCGCAGCCTGATCTCGTGCATCAAGTCATCGACCTGATTGCCCAGGGGGCGCACCTCGATCACGGGATCGATGAGCCCCGTCGGACGGATCACCTGCTCCACAACAACGCCGCCGGACTTCTCCAGTTCGTATGCGGAGGGGGTCGCTGAAACAAATACGGCCTGCCCCATGTGCTGTTCGAACTCCTCGAAGTACAGGGGTCGGTTGTCGTATGCCGAGGGCAGGCGAAAACCGTGTTCGACGAGCATATCCTTGCGGGAGCGATCACCGCGCCACATACCACGAACCTGTGGCACCGTCATATGCGACTCGTCGATGAACAGCATGTAGTCATCGGGGAAGTAATCCATCAGCACCCATGGGGGTGCACCGGGCTCGCGATGATCCATGTAGCGTGAGTAGTTCTCGATCCCGGAGCAGTACCCTACCTCCTTGATCATCTCCACATCGTACCGGGTCCGGGTCTCGAGCCGATGCGCCTCGACGAGTTTGTCGAGATCCTGCAGTTCGGTCAGGCGTCCGTCGAGCTCGAGCAGAATGCCCTCGCAGGCGCGGGCGATCTTGTCTTCGTCCGTGATGTACGCCTTCGCCGGATATATTGTGACCCCTTCACGCTCATCGACCTGCTGACCGGAGACTGAATCCAGGATGGTGATGGCTTCAACTTCATCACCGAACAGCTCGATACGTATCGCCAGGTCCTCGGCGGCAGGGACGATCTCGATGACGTCGCCGCGGACGCGGAAGCAGCCACGTTTCAGTTCCAGGTCATTGCGCGAATAGTAGATGTCGATAAGCCTGCGCAGGATGTCGTCCCGTTCAATCCGCTCCCCCACCTTTACCGTGAGCCTCTGGCTTTGAAACAGCTTGGGAGAGCCGAGACCGTAGATGCACGACACGGTGGCGACGATGATCGTGTCGCGGCGCTCAAGAAGCGACGCCATCGCCTTGAGACGGAGACGATCAATCTCCTCGTTGATATCGATTTCCTTCTCGATATACGTATCGGTCGACGGGCGATAGGCCTCGGGCTGGTAGTAGTCGTAATAGCTGACGAAGTATTCGACGGCGTTGTTTGGGAAGTAGCCTCGAAGTTCACCATAGAGCTGTGCGGCGAGCGTCTTGTTGTGTGACATGACAAGTGCCGGTCGATCCAGTTCGGCGATCACGTTGGCGATGGTGAACGTTTTGCCACTCCCCGTGACACCAAGAAGGGTCTGGAACGGGTCCCCCCGTCTGATCCCTTCCGTCAGTTCACGGATGGCCTGGGGCTGGTCGCCTTGCGGTTCGTAGGGTGACACCAGTTCAAACGCCATGTACGCCACAACTCTCTGTGCAACAGAGGGATACAATGCTTCGGATGAGTTCAGGGGAGCCGGAACAAAGTAGCCGCCCCCGGGAACCCTGTCAATCGATTTGCCTCACCTGTACATGAAGTTCCTGTCGTATTCGGCAGCCCCTCGTGCCATAATGGCAGTCTCTCCGTGGTCTGCCGGGGGCCCCTGCCTTTATCGAGCTCGGCTTGTATGGACATATCTTATTGTTTTGTAAGCTCTTATGTGCATTGGGTAAGTCCTGGTACGCACCTTGCTGTGGACGGCACGGATGACAAGCTCACAGTGCGGGATGCCCTGTGATCCCTGAACTGACATTGCAGAAAGCAGGAGTTACGAAATGGGCAAGGTAATCGGCATAGACTTGGGCACGACGAATTCGTGTGTGGCGGTGATGGAGGGCAATGAGC
>JAQCJA010000686.1 GCA_027593305.1 bacterium | reverse complement strand
GCTCGCAAAAGCGATCTGACACTCTCACGCGAGTCTGTGCGTTTCAACTGAAAATGGGACTTGACCTCCAGCTGCGCCGGCAGTCCGACGCCGTCGTCCACAACGCGCAACCGACCGAGGGTGTCTGTGAACGGCTCGGACTCAACCCGCACGATCCCGTGACGCCCATCGGGAAAAGCATGGCGCAACGCATTGGACACCAACTCATGCACCACGAGGCCACACTGAATGGCCGTATCAACCGTCACCGTGTGTGGCACGATGGCGACCTGCAGGCGAATGTGTGCCTCATTGATACCATAGGACGAAAACACACTCTCAGCCAGTGCCTGCACATACTCGGCACAATCGATGCGGGCCAGATCCTCCGACTCGTAGAGACGCTCGTGGATCAGTGCCATCGATTCAACCTGCGCCCGACTGTCTTCGAAGTTGCGCAGAGCCACAGGGTCACTGATGGCACTGGCTCGCAGACTCAACAGACTCGAGATCACCTGGAGATTGTTCTTGACCCGGTGGTGAATCTCCTTCAATAATACAACCTTCTCGGCCAGGGAGTTCTCCAGCGCCTCATTGCGTTGTTCCAGGGCCGTCAGATCGTCCATGCGCCGGAAGCCCTCTTCCAGGCTGGCAGCCAGATCCTGCAACAACTCCACCTGGTCCGCGGAGAAAGCGTTGGCCTCGGTGTGGTTGAGTGCCAGAGTGCCGTGGGAGAAAGGAATGTCGATGATACATCGGGCGGGCTTGGCGAAAAGACTCGCCAGCCAGCGCCACTCACCGTACGGATCATCGGCCTGCAGATCCCGACGGTAGGCGACCTCCCCCTCGCGCCAGAAGCGCTCGATCACCGGTTGTGGACCCTCGCCCGGTGGCGGGATCCAGTCTGTGCCTCGCTCCATGGTGTGGGTGACAAAACCGCCGCCTTCGCGAACGAGGTTGATGCCACAGGCCG
This sequence comes from bacterium, assembly GCA_027593305.1. Taxonomy (GTDB): domain Bacteria; phylum Latescibacterota; class UBA2968; order UBA8231; family UBA8231; genus UBA8231. The sequence goes on along the minus strand of JAQCJA010000686.1, from coordinate 1,560 downwards.
TATAGCGCAACCCGAGCTTCTCGAAACCGTCCCGCAGGGTCGTCAGGACATGGACGATGTCTTCAGCGCGGCGCATCTTCCACACCTGCTCGCGAATCTGTATCCGGGTCTGCACCACCTTGAGCTCCTCGAACCGCCGAAACCCATCTGCCAGCAGCAACGCCATGTCCTCGAGCAGGTCCACATCATCATCGCTGAAGGCGTTTGCCTGACGACTGCTGGCAGCCAGGGTGCCCTGGGGGAAAGGCACATCGATGATGCAGCCGACGCCGGGGAAGATGCTGCTTTCACCGTACGGATCGTCGCGGCTCAGATCTCGGCGGTAGACGATGTTCTTCTGCTGCCAGAACTCCAGTACTGTCATCGAACCCCGGCTCTGCAGTCGTTTCCAGTCGCCTTTTGGGCTCATCGAGTGCGAAATGACGCTTGGTTCGGCAGACGTCATGTCGATGATGTTGACGCCGCAGTAGAGCAGGGGAATTTCGAGTTCCACCATTCCCGTGCGGATCTCGTTGAGCAGCGCCCCCATGTCCTGCGGGTCCTGCATCGCCCAGATGGCGTCGCGCACACGGGCCACCACGTGCCGACGGCGAGAGCGGCGGATCTGACGCTGTGTGTCCGCAGGTGTCACTGCAATCGATGCGCGAAGCGCTGACGGAATTTGGCGACTTTGGGACCGACAACCATCCTGCAGTAGGGTTGCGCAGAGTTGCGCTGGAAGTACTGCCGGTGATAATCCCCGGCAGGCCAGAATTTTTCCAAAGCAACGATCTCGGTGACAATGGGATTGGCGAAAATGCCCTCTAGCGTCAGCTCCGCCACAACCTCACGGGCCGTTGCAGCCTGGGCGTCGTCATGGGCAAAAACAACCGACCGGTATTGGGGGCCCATATCATTGCCTTGCCGATCCTGCGTCGTTGGGTCGTGCACGCCGAAGAAAACCTCGAGGATTTCACGGAAGGTGATATGCTCTGCTGCAAAGCTGACCTGCACAACCTCTGCATGGCCTGTGGTGGCCGTGCAGACAGCCTCGTAGGTGGGCGACGGCACGTGGCCGCCGCTGTAGCCGGACTCGACGCCGGTGACCCCTGCAAGCTGTTCGTATACCGCTTCCAGACACCAGAAGCAGCCCCCCCCCAACGTTGCGCATTCCACTCAGACTGGCCTCCTGAAATTGTGCTCCCAACGGAAAGATGCTGCGTTGGACTGTGTGCGCCAAGCAGCCTTGCCCGACCTGTCCCGCTGCCGGGCCATTGAGCGGGGGCAAGTTCTGTCGCCCGTCATCCGGCTGCTGCCACGGTGGGACGCGGTTCGGGGTCATAATGAAGCTATTTTTGCTCCCCTGTGCCCGGGACGTCGCCGCCGCCAGGCGACACCGGCTTCTGATGCGTGCTGGCAGAGTCGATTTGTGGTGGGCCGGAGACGGACTGGCTGGTTTTGCATAAGTTGCGGTTTTCAGTTACCTTAAGTCATTCCGCAGTTCGTGCCGGCGACATGACTTTGAAATTGTGCCCGTTTGGCGGCACCGCATCGTCGGCTTGTGGAGTTTTTGTCCGAAGA
>JAQCJA010000049.1 GCA_027593305.1 bacterium | reverse complement strand
GGAACTTCTCGTATCAATATGCAACGATTGGAGCCTGTGCTGTTTCAACTAAGATCGGGACAACGCCCAGCTGGACCCGGGCAAGGCGACTTCTCTCGGACTGCGTCTGGTTGGTGACCTGGCGCGGCAGCTGCAGAGCACGATCGAGGTGAATCGCGATGGTGGTACACGTTTTGAGCTTTACTATCCCCTGGACTCGCACGAACCGCGCGATGTGTGAAACCGATGGCGGGTGAAAGAATCCTGGTAGTCGAAGATGAGGCGGTTGTGGCTCGTGATCTCGAGCAGACTCTCGTACGTCTGGGATACGAGGTCGTTGGTGTGGCTCAGTTCGCCGCCGAAGCAGTCGGCAAGGCAGCCGAGACACGACCCGATCTGGTCCTGATGGATATATCGCTCCAGGGCGACAAGGATGGCATCCAGGCAGCCGAAGTCATCGGCACCCGTTTCGGCACCCCGGTGGTTTTTCTTACGGCCCACACCGATAAGGCGACGGTCGCGCGGGCGCAGTCGGCCAAACCCGCAGGGTATATCGTCAAGCCATTCAATCGTGAAAAGTTGCACGAGACGATCGCGGCGGCCCTCGGTGTCGAAGTCATCCACGCCGATGAAAAGACCAAGGCCAAAGCTTCCATCCTGTTGGTGGATGACTCCAACCACACACAGGCAATCTCCTTGAGCCTGCTGGGCAAGCAGTACCGCGTGCGCATCGCCACCACATGGGGACGTGCCAAGCAGATGCTCAAAGAAACCAAGGTGGATCTCATCGTTGCCAACATCGACCAGGCCGATGCCGGCCGCGGTCAGACGTTGCGCACGCTGCGTCGTGAAGAGCAGCTCAAGGTGCCGGCCATCGTCATGGCGGACGCCATCTCCGCCCAGGATCTGCAACTGCTGAAAGGGGAGAACGTCGCCGCCTTCATTGTCTTCACCGAAGGCTACGAGACAAAGTTGGCCAGAGAGGTGGAGAAGCTGCTGCAGTAGTCTCTTCCGGCCACTTCAGTTGATGTCACTGCGTAGAAAGCTGACAAATGCCGCCATGAAAAAGGCGACGGAGAACAGCACCAGAAGCAGCACATCAACAATACGCGCATCGATTCGAGAACCCAGATCGTCGTTGCGGTAGGCAAACGCCGGCAGCTCGTCGATGGAATACTCGTCACCACCCCCACCGCCATCCCAACCGAAGCCTCCCTGTCCCTGCGTCTGCTCGGAGACATAGCGCACAAATTCCCGCTGATACATGCGCAGATGGTTGATGAGGCGTTCCTCGTGGCGTACCCCCGTGGCGCCGATGTCGGTGTTGGCATAGACGAAGGACGCCACCGGAGAAACCCGTGTCAGCATCCGGGCAACGTCGGTCTGGCGTGCCAGCCGTGACCCAAAGTCCCGCACCACATCGGCAGTGACCTTGTTGATCTCCTTCTGCATTTCTTCACGCTGCGCCCGGATCTCGGTGAAAAACGCGGCTCGTTCCTCACGACTCAAGCCACGCATACGCGAACGGATGCTGCCCCAGTCGGCCTGATAGGTATCGGCGATCTGCTTGGAGCGCAGCGCGATCTCGCGTTCCACCTGACCGACATCCGGCACGGGGGAGACGAGCTCCGCCACGTACGGTCCCAGGTTGGGCACGACCAGAGCCAGCAGCACCCACAACGCGAGCAGACTGAGGATGGACGTCGTGGACGAACGCGCCCGTACCGATACCAGCAGACCAATGGAAAACATCACTGCCAACAGCAGCAGGGAGACACCACCAGCGATGAGAAAAGCCTCCCAGTCGGTGGCAGTGAAGGGCACGTCGGCTGACAGGGAGATAATCAGCGCACCCACCAGCAGCGAGATGAGGAAGGGCAGGGCGAGGCTGAAGTAGCCCCCGATCCACTTTGCGGCGATGATCAGGTCACGCGGCACCGAGTACGACATGAGCAGCATCAGCGTGCCCGACTCGCGCTCGCCGGCAACCGTGTCGTAGGAGATAAAGAAGGCCAGCAGGCTCAACACTACCGCCACGACGAAGAGCAGATCGGCCACAGGAAACAGCAACACCGCCGGATTGGTGTTGAGATCGCCCTCGAAACCGGGAAGAAAGTCATCACTGACAACGGCCGTGCGGTCCAGCGTCTTCTCGACGCCGTAGAACAGAACCTGGAAAGACTGTGGGGGCCGGTCGCCCCGCACGCCCTGCCGCTCTAGCTGGCGAAAGGATCCGTACTCCTGTGCCTGGTCCTTGTACAGTGACTGATTCTGGCTGAATTCAGCCCGCCGCGCCTCGAGGTCGGCGCGCAGCACGACAACAGAAACGACGCCGAGAATGACACACAGGGCGGCGCACACCACGAACCGCAACTCCAACAGGCTCGTGAGCCACTCCTTCAGGATCAACGCGCGTAACATGGCTCAGCCCACCAGATCGAATTTGAGGAATCCCACGTAGGCGACCAGGAAGAAGACACCGTTGAGCACCACCAGGACCAGAATGTCTATGTCATTGGCCGCCAGCACGTCGGTCATGGGCCGCCGCTGCGGCACAAAGGCGGGTAGATCGTCCGCATCGACGGGGGCTTCCCGAATCTCGTCGCGCTCTTCCCGCTCCAAGCCCTCCGTCTGTTGGCGCCGAGCCTGTTCGATGCCATCAATCGCGTCGAGATACTGCTGGCGGTAGCGGTCGATATACTTGCGCAGACCGGAGTAATCCTCCAGACCGGTGCCCATGAGGGACGCTGTGGCGTAGACGAAGCTGGAGGATGGCGAGATCCGCGCCAGAGCAACACCGGCGGCCACTTGCGTATCCAGACGCCGGGTGTAGTCGTCGAGCAGGCGCTCGGTCTTCTCCGTGACCTCCGCATCCGCCTTGGCCCGCAGGGCGTCGCGCTCCTCGCGGCTCAGGTTGCGCCAGTTGCCTCGCAGGCTCGAAAACGCGGCCGTACGGATGGCGTCCCGTTCACCGGCGATGGCGCCGGGCGTAGGAATCCTGATGGCCGCCCGAGCAACGATGGGGGCGACATTGGGAATGGCCAGAACCAGCAACACCCAGATGAGAAAGTTGACCACCAGCGACGTGGACGATCGTCGCGTGTACACCGAGACCGCCAGGGCGAGGGTGAAGAAAACGGAGAGGTAGAGAGCCGCCACGCAGAGCATGGCGACAAAGGCGACCCACTCATCACCGGTGAGTTGGAAGGCGGTGAGGGCGCTGGTGAGCGCCAGAGCCAGAAGGACGGCGCCGAAAAGGGGGACCATCAGTGCCATGTAGCCACCCAGCCACTTGGCCAGCAACACCACGTGCCTGGGCACGGCATTGGACATCACCAGACGCAGCGTGCCGTCCTCGTGATCGCCAGAAATGGCATTGAAGGCAAAAAGCACGGCCAGCAAAGAGCCGACGATGTTGACGATGTAGAGCAGGTCGGGGGGCGGGAACAAGGTGTAGAGAGCGCTGGAATACTTGCTTCGACCCAGTTTCGGTTGCCCACTCGAGATCGTCACAGAGCGTGACAGTTCACGCTCCAGCCCCACGGTGAACACGGACAACGGATTGGGCGCCTTCTCCTGTTGCATGCCCTGCCAACGGAGCGACTGGAAGTCCGTCGACTCCGAGAGCTTCTGCTCACGGGCGCTCTTTGTCTCGCTGTAGGCCGCCAGTTGCCGATCATAGGTGAAACCCAGGACCAGGGCGGAGCCGACAATGAGAGCAAACAAGAGCACCGCACTGAGAGCAAAACGGTAGGTGAGCAGATGTGACCGCAGCTCTCGACCAACGAGGGCGCTGAACATGAGATGGAGCTCCTGAAGACGAGGTCCTGCAGGCGGGAGACAGCAACCCCAAGACTGCGGCGGCAACCAGTACGATCGTTCGACGCAGTAACAACCGAATGAGTTTACTCGGACGCTGGCAACACCCGGGCACAAGAATTCCGCGCCGCCGCTTTCCAAGCCTATACTTCTACCCTCATGAAAGTAACACCAATTCAGATCTATCACCTGAGCTATCCCGTGCAGCGCCCCTACGCCAACTCGTGTGCATGGAACCGCCAGCGGGATGTTGTGGCGGTTGCCGTGACCACCGATGCTGGCATCACCGGCTGGGGTGAGGGCAGTCGGTTGCCGCAGAGCTCAGTTCTGGCCCAGTACGTAGTGGGTCGGGATCCTTTCGATGTGGCAGCGATCGGCCGGGCGGCGCAGCCAGCGGGATGTCCTGCGGCCGCATGGAGCGGCGTCGACATTGCGCTCCACGACCTCATGGGTCGGGCCATCGGCCTGTTCCTCTACGATGCGCAACAACCCATCGCGACTCTGGCGCAGGAGGCCGGAGCATACGCGGCGGCCGGGTTCCGCGCCGTGAAGATGAAGATCGGCTTCGGAGCACGCACCGATGCGGCCCGAGTCGCTGCCGTGCGCGCCGCCATGGGCCCGGATGTGCTGCTGGCCGTCGATGCCAACTGTGCCTACGATGCCGCCACCGCCATCACCTCGGCCCGGGCCAAAGCGGAGCATGACGTCTACTGGTATGAAGAGCCCGTGCCGCCGACCGAAATCCAGGCCTACCGCCAGGTCCAGCAGGCAGCGCCCATGCAATTGGCGGGTGGAGAAGCTCTGGAAGGGTTGGGAGCTTTTCGTGATCTTGTCTCAGAGCGTTGTCTTGCTATCGTACAGCCGGATATCTCGATAGCTGCCGGGTTTTCAACCTGCCAGAAGATTGCGGCTCTTGCCGAAGCTCATGGTGTGCGCACGCTGCCCCACATGTGGGGCAGCGCCGTTCGCCTGGCGGCAACCTTGCACTGGCAGACCGTGCTCCCAGACGGACCCGGGCTCTTTCCTGAACCGGGTCTGTTTGAGTTCGACATGACCGAGAACGCCCTGCGCACGGTCTTGGCGAGGGCACCCTGCCAGCAGCAAGGCGGCACTGTGGCAAGTTCCGCATGCTCCCGGCCTGGGTCTGGAGATCGACCTCAAGGTGCTGGAGCAGGACACGGTTGCCACCAACGTCGTGCAGGCCTGACCATCAACACATCGACGGGATCCGAGAACGAGGAGTTGCGCACGTGAGCGAGTTACTGATCCTGAGCGCCGAACAGCAGCGGTCCTTCCACGACAATGGTTTTCTGCAGCTGCCTGGATTCTACCACGGAGCGCCACTGCAGCGCCTGCGGGCGGAGTACCACAAACTCGTGACGGAAACCGAAAACCGACCGAAGAACATGAGCTACACTTATATGGAGCCACCCGCCGGCTACGCTCCGGACGCGTTCAATCCGAACAACGTCGTGGGTATGATGGATCAGACGCAGGGGGGCGATTTCTGGTTTGATCAGTTCACCGAGCCCCGGATCGTCTCGGCCCTGGTCGACTGTCTGGGACCGAATCTGGATTTCCACAACGGCAAAGTGCGCAACAAGCCGCCCGGATTCGAGTCAACCCAGGGCTGGCACCAGGACTGGCCGTACGAACGGCACTCGCGACCGGAACTGGCAGCGGCGATCACCTACCTGGACCCGACGGATTTTGAGGCGGGGGCCACAGAGGTCATCCCGGGCAGCCCCCGGGGGCCACTGCCCACCGCAGACGGAACGTCGGTTCTGGTGCAGCAGGACGTGGATGAGAGCCAACGCCTGGTATGCAAAGCGGACGCCGGTGATGTCGTCATCATCCACGTGCTGGTTGTGCATCGGGCGGGACACAACTACACACAGCGCAGCCGCAACGCGATCATCAATGAATACAAGACGGCCGAAGCAGTGGACGAGTGGAACAACCGCTGCGCCTTTGCCGGTCTGCCGTTGGCCCGGGGTGGCAGGTTGCTGATGCCAAGGCTGACGTCGGACTGACCCGGCTTCTGGCGAGCAGCCCGGTCGGCTCATCTACTCCAGGGCGTAGAGGCGCACGGCGTTGTCGTGCAGCAGGCGGGTCTGTTCACCAGCCGGTCGCGAGGCGATGACGGCGCGCAGGGCCGCGACCCACTCGGCGTAGGTGGCACCGAGGGTGCACACGGGCCAGTCGCCACCAAACACGACACGGTCCGGTCCAAAGACATCGAGGCAGTGATTGATCGTTGGCGCCAGCAACTCCGCCAGATGGGCGGTGTCGCCAGCGGCGGCAGCAATGCCGGATATCTTACACACGACATTGGACCGTTCGCTCAGTGCCGCCATGCTGCGCCGCCAGCCTTCGGCCGTATGCGACATGGGTCCGCCATCGGGTTCGGCGACACCAGCCACGATGTTCGGGTTGGGGATGCCACAATGATCGAGCACCAGCAAGGTGTCAGGACAGGCGGCAGCAAGCTTCTCGGCGTCGGCCAGTTCCCCCGGACGCAGGCAGACGTCGAAGCGCAGGCCCGCCTCGCCCAGCAGTCGGATGCCATGGACGAAACTGGGCTGCAGGCAGGTTCCTCGTGTCGCCTGCGGCACGTGCAGCACCTGCCGTACGCCCTTGATAACGGTATTGCCTTCCAGCGAACGCACCCAGGCGGCGAAACCCTCCGTCGCCGGCCGCCCGGAAACAACGGCAGCGGCCATGCAGTTGCCGGAATCGGCGCACAGACGCGTGACGTAGTCAACCTCATCCTGTTGCTGATCGTCGGCGACATCGACTTCCATATAGATGGAGCGCACGACGCCAAGACCCTCGACGGCAGCGACGTAGTCATCGAGGGTGAAGCTGCGATCCAGCGCGTCGAGACCCGCAAGCCAGGGCAGGCTGAAACGGCTCAGGTCCCACAGGTGCTGATGTGTGTCAACAATCTTGTCCGTCATGGTGGTGCAATATAGTCCTGGATCCACCCATTGAGCTACCCCGGAGCTGCACACGTGGAAAGCGCGCCATGGCACTGCAACTGATCGATACCGATGTGCACAACTACCCGGCGAGTACGGCAACTCTGCTGCCGTATCTGTCGCGCCGCCAGTTGCTGGACGAGTACGACATCGACGTGGCGATTCTCAATCCCCTCGTTGCCGCCTCGAGTCTGCACAATCGTGATCTGGCCAATGCCCTCATGCGGGCCGTTAACGAATGGACGGCCCATGACTGGTGTGCCGTGGATGGTCGCTGGCGCGGCTCGATCACCGTCAACAGCCGCGACCCGGAGGCTTCAGCGCGCGAGATCGAACACTGGGCACAGGAGCACTGCTGCGCCGCGGTGGGCAACGGTGGGCGTTGCGTGATGTGTGCCCGCACCAGGGCGCGCGGCTGTCGAGGGGCACCATGAGAGGGCGCGCCGCACCGTGTCTGCCGGGTGCGCCGATCAGCCTTAACGACGACGAACCCGTACTGGTTTGCCCCTGACATGGATGGGAGTTCGATGTCGTCAGCGGCCGATCCCTTGCGGACCCCTGTCGCCAGCGTGTCCGCTCCTACGAAGTCAAGATCGAGGCGGGCCGTGTGTGGTTGCAGACCAGATCCGAGCAATTTTTGCGCGCCGGTCCGTCGACCACAGATCCCCTCCATGGCACTTGCCCTGCCAACGGGTCGGTGGCCACGGCACCCAATCGACATGGATGCATGTCAGGCCCCGTTAGCGGTTCCAGAGCAGCCGCTGTGCGTTGCCCCCAAGAATTTGCTCCTGCTGCTCCATGTTGAGAAAATCCGCCGTCCGCACCAGGTCCAGACAACGGTGGAAGTCGTGCTCCGCATGCTGCATCTGAATGGGTCCGCCCAGATCACTCTCCCAGAGAACACGATCTGCGCCAAAAGCATCAACCGTGGCCCGCAGCAGAGGCAAGGTGTCCGCGATCAACCGGGCACTGTCAGCACTGTCAGCACTGTCAGCACTGGTGGCAGCAGTGGTGCGGCTCGCCAGTCCATGCACCGGGCCAAACTTGACGAATACCCGATGTTGTCTGGAAAGGGACGTTAACAATCGTAATTCACCAGAATCAATCATTGAATCCCGTACACGAACACCTCCACAGTGATCGAGAATCACAGCCGTATGCGGGAAACGTTGACACATGCGACCGATTTCCGGCAGATCGGAGGGCGCGCAGAGAAAGCTGAGAGCCAGACCGGCGTCCCCGGCGCAGGCAAACATGCGTTGATAGGCTTCGTGCCCGAGCCATTCTTCCGCAGCATGCTCCCGAGGGGGCTGCGCAGCTCGACCGCGCAGGCGGAAGGCTCGAATGCCGCCCTCGGCCAGAGCCAGCATGGCGCGATCCGGGCGGGGCATCGATACATCGCAGATTGCCGGGACAATGCCGGTGCCCGTGAAGCGCTCCGGGTCCGCCGCGATCAGGTCCAGGATGTAACGGTGATCGACGCCGTACCAGGTCATCTGCACCAGATTCATCGGCAGTTGTGCGCAAGCGATGCGCTCGTGGTCCTGGGGCGTGAAACAAGGCAACCACAGATCCCCCGGCGCAAATCCGGGGGCCAGCGGGTACCGGGAATGGTCGGAAGACCACACGTGAACATGGGCGTCACGAAGGCGTGTCATGGCCATATGATAATGTCCATGTGTTCGAATGGCTCACTTTTGTCCGGAAATATGCAAATTCCGCAAAATATAGCCGTGTGACTTGACAAGGGCACATTAAATGTGTGACTATGCTGCTTCATACCAATTTCGCGAGTCTTCCTCTCTCTCCCCGGCCTGTTTCCGGAGGACCGCCATGTCTCCCCAATTCATCTTCAGCCTGATCTCGGCGCTGGTGCTTGCCTTTGCCGCTGTGCCGGCGCTGCTGGCCGTGCGCCAGTCGCGGCGGCAACAGCGTAGTTCTGCGCAGGGCGGATGACCCAGCCTGACAACACCGGCTTCTACGGCCACGCAGGCCCCGTACCTGCCGACCTCTGGGCCAATCCCGGCTTCCGCGCCGATCGCCTTGTTGTTGCTCGTCGCCGACTGGCCATGAGTGCAGGGCGAGTTGGCACGGCGCCTTGGCGTCGACCAGAGCACGGTCTCACGCCTGGAGCGTGGGGCGATGCAGAGTCCCCCCTGGAAGCTTGTCGTGCAGGCTTGCCTGCATCTGAAACTCGAACCGCACGCACTGATGGATGTCAACTCCGGGCCGGCGGAGACCTGTCGGCCCCTGTCGCTCGTGCGCGCCCGCATTTCGCATCACTTTCTCTACCTGGGCAACTTCTCGCGCTTGCCGGAGATGCTGCATTATTGTTTGTACGATATGAGTCATGTGCGCCCAACGGTGGCCGGCGTCTCGCTGCTGTTGTTCAACTGGCCCGATGCGGTCACGCGCCATTACTACGCGCACTGGGAGGACGGTCGGGTCAGTTTCGCCCAGCGCTGCGAAAGCGAACCCCTTACAGCACCGGTTGCCCGGCTGCGCGAACTATGGACGCTGGGCCAGACGAGTTGCCGCAACAGCCGTGAAGAGATGCCCGGATGGAATCCGGCGCTGACGCTGGATCTGCCCTTGACCCACGGTATGCTGGGGTTGGATTTTTCTGTCGAAGAGCAGGTTGAGAAAGACACCCAAATCTGGGTACATCATCTGTCAGAGACTTTTGACCGGGGTCTGGAACTGGCCGGCGAGCGTCAGGGCAAGGACAATTCCCCGGATCTGCGCCAGATCACCACACGCCTGACGGCGCTCGAGCAAAGATTGTAGTAAGCCTGAGCCAAGGCCGACACCGAGGAGCATCTGCCAGGATGGCGTTGCTCCATGGCTCAGGACGTGTCAGGCCTTCGCAGCGCCGGATCTTCTGTCTCTGTAGCGGAGAACGGAATCCACGGTGTCTGCGAGGGCCGGGACGCGAAACGCCTGCATCATGGTTCTTCGCCAAAAGCGTAGGCGTAGCAATTCTCCGTTTCCCAGATCTCCACTTTCGTTACCAGCAGATCTGCGCAAAGCAGCTGCGTGGCGACCCCCAGCAAATGGCTGGCCATGTTCTCCGCCGTGGGGTTCCAATCTGCGGCAAAGTGCTTCATGGAGGCCAGCGGGCCCGCGTACAAAGCAGCGACCTCAGGGTCGCTGTGCCAGTAGATGAACCCGTGGTCCCAGTGCTCATCCAACCACGCCCCAACCTTCTCCTTGATCACACCGAAGTCAACGATGCGTCCGACCTTGTCGAGGCCGCCTCCCCCGGCCTGCACGTGGATGAAAGTGACGTAGTTGTGACCGTGCAGGTTGGCACATTTGCCCTCGTGCCCAACGACACGGTGGCCGGCGCAGAAATGCAGCCGCCGCACTGCCGCAATCCCCGTCATCTCATTTCCTTTCGAACCTGTCTGTGCCAATTCTCTGTGCCAACTCAATGCATTGGTGTGTGCCCCGTATCGGCACGGTGCCCCGACAAAAATAGCCGAACCTGTTGCCGACAACAGTGTCCCTGGACCGGTTGCGTCGCTATCGTATGAATCTGCAGCACTTCCGGGAGCGACCTGCACATGCGCCAGTCTACCGTTGCGCCACCACCCAGCGTGGAAACCATTGTTGCCGAGATCGACACGAATGGCTTCTGCGTCGTCCCCAACGTGATCGATACGGCCACCACCGATCGGGCCCGAAGTATCCTTCATGAGTTGCTGGATGCTGAGATCACGAACACCGTGTGCCAGTCACACACGCAGAGGGTCGGCCGCCTCGTCGTCAAACATCCCCTCTTCGTCGAGCTGCTTTGCCAGCCCCTGGTGCTGGCCGTCTGGCAACACTTGCTTGGTGCAGACCTCATCTGCTCGTCGTGGTCAGCCAACACTGTCTACCCCGGGCACGATCGCATCGGTTGGCACGTCGACTATCCGTACTGGTCCAAGCAGCCGCCGTGGCCTGCCGGTCACCTCGCGGGGCAGACCTTGTGGATGCTGGATGACTTCACCGAAGAGAATGGCGCCACCGGCATCGTCCCCGGTTCCCATCACAGGGGACACCCACCCGAGGCGCCGTGTGACGCCTGGTGCGCTGATGGCAAAGTGCTCACGGGAGCACGCGGCTCCGTGGTTTTTGGTCACGGAGCATGGTGGCACACCGCACGACCCAATCGGAGCGAGACGTCCCGCTCCTGCCTGCTTGGCATGTATATCATGCCCTGGTTCCTGCCCCAGGAAGACATGGGCGCACAGCTCGCGGAGCTCACGGAACCCACGGCGCTGGTGCAGCAGTTGCTCGGCGCAAAGCAGCATCGGCCGAACACCGTGGGAGCATAGCGGAGCAGAGTCCATCTCGACTCACGCCTGGATGCACCGCGACAGGTTTTCGTTGCCCGCGCCGTAACCGGACCGTTGTCAGCAGTGAACTCAGCCCGTTTCTTTGCAGCCCCATTCATCCCATACTGGACAGAAACCATGACAACGTCCCACCGAGTCGAGCGCCGCATTGACGTGCGTGTACCCATGCGAGACGGTGTCGAACTCTCAACGGACATCTTTCTACCCCGTGATGCGGGCCGCTGTCCCACCGTGCTGTTGCGTACGCCCTACAGCAACAACAATGAGCAACTCATCGACAAGGGAGTTCGCCTGGCCAGCGCCGGATACGCCTGCGTCATCCAGGATGTCCGGGGTCGGTGGGATTCAGGGGGTGACTACTACCCTTTTCTGCACGAGGCGGATGATGGCTTCGATGCGCAGCAGTGGATCGGCACGCAGGATTTCAGCGACGCCACGGTTGCTACGGCAGGCGCCTCGTATCTGGGTACCACACAGTGGCGCAGTGCGCCCCTGGGCTGCCAGTTTCTCAAGTGCATGGTGCCACGAGTCATCTGCACCGACTACCACTCGGGGTTGCTCTACCCCGGGGGTGCCCTGCAGCTGAACGTGGCCATGACCTGGGGCATGCGGACCCACGCACACACGGGGCAGGATATCGACTTCCACCAGTGGTCGGAGGCCTTTCGCCACCTGCCACTGCAGGACATCGACAAAGCGGCGGGACGCGACCTGCCGTTCTGGCAAGATTGGATCGCCCACCCTGAGTACGGCGACTACTGGGAGCGGATGGACGACAGCAAGCGCTACGCCGAGATCACCGTGCCCGCCTTCAACATGGGAGGCTGGTACGATCTGTATGCCAATCAGACCTTCAGCAACTTCAATGGCCTGCGTCTGCATGGTGGCTCCAATGAGGCGCGGCAGAGCAAACTGATCGTCGGCCCCTGGCCGCACGGACTCTCCGCCTCGACAAAGACAGGGGACGTTGACTTCGGGCAGGTCTCACTGGTCGATCTGGAGGCGGAAGAAAGACGCTGGTTCGACCGCTGGTTGCGCGGCATCGACAACGGCATCGAACACGAGGCGCCGTTGCGCCTGTTTCTGATGGGGGCCAACCGCTGGCGCGATGCCGACGCCTGGCCGCTGCCTGACACCGACTGGCAGACGTGGTTTCTGCACTCGGCAGGTCACGCCAATTCCGTCCTGGGTGACGGCGTCCTGAGCCCGGAAACGCCAGCCGATGAACATGCCGATGAATTCATCTATGACCCGGCGTATCCGGTGCAGACGGCGGGCGGCAACAACTGCTGCTCACCTCACATCGTGCCCTGGGGCCCCCATGATCAACGGTCGGTGGAAATGCGTGGGGACGTGCTCATCTACACGAGTCCCCCCATGCCGCAGGACACGGAGGTCACGGGGCCGATTGAGGTCGTGCTCTACGCAGCCACCGACGGCCCGGATACGGACTTCACGGCCAAACTGGTAGACGTGGGTCCCGGTGGCTATGCGATGAATCTGTGTGATGGCATCCGCCGCGGCCGTTACCTGGAGAGCCGGCGCAGGGCACGCCTGCTGGAGTCCGGCAAAGTCTACGAGTGGCGCATCGAAGTGGGCGTAACGGGCAACGTGTTTCTCAAGGGACATCGGATCCGTCTGGAGATCTCGTCCTCCAATTTCCCCCGTTTCGATCGCAATCTCAATACCGGCGCCGAATACGGCACAACAACGGACATGCGGCGGGCGGGGCAGACGGTTCATCACAGTCGCGCCTACCCGTCACACGTTCGTCTGCCGGTCATTCCTGTGTAGGGGCGTCACTATGCTGGCGCTGGAGCTGACGCTGACGCTGAACGGAGGCTCAGGCCCCGTCGTCAGGCCCCGTCGTCAGGCCCCGTCGTCAGGCCCCGTCGTCAGGCGCGGCCGTCCGGCCCCAGCAGATACATTCCGGCACCGCGGCGCCGCCCCCAGCCGAAACGGGCGCCCGGGCCATCGACGGCGCAGGCCCGCAGCTTGTGTTCGTCAAACGTGAAACCAAGGCCGGGTTCGTCGTTCAGCACGATCCAGCCATCCTCGATGCTGTGGGTGTGCGTCAACACCGCATCCCGGCCATTGTCGAGGACCTCCATCATCACATGATTGGGCAGGGTCGCCGCCACGTGGGCCATGAAATTGGCGGCGCAGTTCATCATGGTCACGGGCGTCTCATGGGCATAGGCCAGCGCCGCGATCTTGCCGGCGCCGGTGATACCCCCGCAACGGCTGCCGACGTTGAGCACGTCCACGGCACGGGCCGATAACAGGGGCAGCGCTTCCTCGATGCTGTCAAGATTCTCTCCCGAAGCGACGGCGGCGCGCACGTTGTCACTCACCTTGCGCAGGCCCTCCACATCCCAGCGGCGCGCGGGTTCCTCGATCCAGGTGATATCGTACTGCTGCTCGATGACGTGCATATAGCGGATCGCCTGTTTCGGCGACCAGTACTCGTTGACGTCGAGACAGAGCTCGGGTGTCTTGCCGGAGGTTGCCAGCGCCTCCCGCATGATCCCGATGCGCCGCATGTCGGTCTCCAGATCAAGGCCGATCTTGAGCTTGCCGGCGCCGACGCCCTGTGTGGCCATGCGCGTATAGAAAGCGCGGATCTCGTCGTCGGACAGGCACATATCGATGCCTGAGGCATAGGCGCGGACTCGATTGCTGGAAGCACCCAGCGTGCGCCACAGAGGTTCATTGTTGATCCGCGCTTTCAGGTCCCACAAGGCGATGTCGATGCTGGCAATCGCCGCCGTGTTGCTGCCACGATTGCCCGACTTGAACACGTGATCGACCATGCGGTTCCAATGGCCCAGAACGCCACGCGGATCCTGGCCAATGAGCAGTGTGTCCACAAGCGTGTGGATCATGTCACGAGCGCCACCCATGGAGATGCCACTGACGCCCTCGTCGGTATCGATGTACACGGCCAGTCCGGGCATCTGGTCGGAGCCGATCGGGTCATTGGCATCCGCAATGGGCCGTTGCATGGTCAGCTGATACGGAACTGTGCGCACACCCGTGATTTTCATGGATTCTCCTTCGCTGTCCGCAGTAGCCACGCAGACATCGCGGTAAAGGCAGCGACGGCGGCCAGAATCAGTGCCATGCGCTGCCATGGCTCGCCCGTGGCCTGCCGCTCGGCGACGTTGCCAGCCAGGGTGCGCAACCAGTCGAGCGTGGACAACACCAGAAACACACGAACCACTGGCACGGACCAGGCTCTGCGCAGCAACAGCAGGGCGGGGACGGCCAGGCACAGCACAACGAGACCTGTCGCTCCTGTGCGCAGGAAGTGGGCGGCGATCAGCAATGTGCTCAGAACAACGGGGATGATGCGCAGCATGCGCACAAGATACAAGCCAGGCACGTGAACGGCACTGCCTTCGTATTATTGGCACCATTGACCCTCGCCATCTGTCGCCGACAGGCCCCATCCCATGCTGACCTCGTCCGGACTCCTGTGCCCTTTGTTACTGGCCTCACCGTTGCTGGCCTCACCGTCTGCTGCTGCTGCCGAACCCACGCAGCTGGACGCACCACCGGCGGCGAGCGAGCTGTGGACGGCATCCATCTTCACCACACCCGGAGGTTTTCCCAGCGGCATCGAGGCCCCGCCGTGGATGCGTCGGGCACTCTCTACGCGGTGAATTTCGCCCGCAAGGGCACCGTCGGAAAAGTGACACCCACCGGGGTGGCGGGTCTCTTCGTCACCCTGCCGCCACGCAGCACCGGCAACGGCATCCGCTTCGATGTGACGGGCGACATGTTCATCGCCGACTACACCGGGCATAACATCCTGCGTGTCGACATGCAGACGCAGGAGATCACCGTCCACGCCCACGAAGCACAGATGTTTCAGCCCAATGCCATCGCCATCAGCGCCGATGGCACACTCTACGACAGCGATCCCGATTGGCGCGGCAACAGTGGACAACTGTGGCGTATCAGCGCTGACGGTACGGTGCTGCGTCTGGAAGCCGACATGGGCACCACCAACGGCGTGGAGGTGAGTCCCGGCGAGGACCGACTCTACGTCAATGAGTCTGCGCAGCGATGGGTGTGGGTCTGTGACCTGTCCCCGGCCGGCACGATTTCGCACAAAAGGCTGCTCATCGAGTTCGCCGACCACGGTATGGATGGCATGCGTTGTGATGTCACCGGCAACCTCTATATCACGCGCAACGGCAAGGGCACCGTTGCCGTTGTCTCACCGTCGGGGAGGCTGTTGCGTGAGGTGGCGTTGACGGGGAAATCCCCCAGCAACATCGCCTTCGGGGGAGCCGATGGCTGCACGGCGTACGTAACGCTGCAGGATGAGGGCAACATCGAGAGTTTCCGTGTCGACCAACCGGGCCGGGCCTGGAAGCTGCAACAGCGATACGCCTAGGCCGACG
>JAQCJA010000685.1 GCA_027593305.1 bacterium | reverse complement strand
CGACGACAACGATGATCATGACAACTGGCCCGATGACCTGCCCGGATCCGGCGACCTGCTGTATATGCCGCAGGGGGCTTTCGAGCGGCCCTCCTATATCTCGCGCAAGCCGGAGGGCGGCGTGTTTCCGGGATTCGATATGGACGGCGATCTCGTAGTCGATTTCGATCGCAATCGCAACGCCGTGGAAGACTACATCGAGCCCTTCATCGGTTATGACTCTCTGCCGCCTGAATTCGACTTCGGTATCGACTTCAACAACAACCTTGTCCCGGATTATCGCGAGAACGACGACCAGGCGGACTATCCATATCGCCGGGACCAGAGGGGCTGGCATCTGTTCTACGATCTGAGCACCCGCCCCTGGTGGTTGGACAAGGCGCGTGTGGGTGCATTTGCCGCTGATGAGATCGAAGGTGGCCACAAGAGCCGGGTGCAATACTCCGTCATCGGCGTCACGACGGAGGCGCCCAACTGGTGGACAAAGGGGCGCAACGTCCTCAAGCGTGTGCAGGATGACATCGCCGACGACGTCTACCGTATCGTGTTGACTGAGGACGCGGTAGTGAACTCGCACTACAACGAGCCGAGTCGCGTGCCACCGCGGGATTTTCTACCCATGCGCAACTCCATCGTCAACACGAGTTGGCTCGAGACGGCGTGGCTGCCAATCGCAGGGTTACAGGTGGCGAATGTCTTCAAGTACGCGATCAATCGGCGCCTGGATGACAAGAACCGCGATGGGGTGCTGCTGCAGGAAGCTGAGACACGGCACAACTTCTCGATGGTCAACAAGATCTCCTACGATCGCGAACTCTCAGCAGACCTGCTACTGACGACACGCGCCAAGCACCTGCTGGCCCGGTGGGACGAAGGATCCTACTCGCCGGTAGATTCGACCTTTGGCCGGATTGATGACGACGGCGATCCAGAGACGCCGACGATTCTGGATCCCACCCTCGGCGGCCACAAGGCATCATGGTCCCTGTTCACACCTGAAATCCTGCTCAGTTACTCGCTGACACGAAAGACCAGATTCGAGTTCGGTCAGCATGGCTTGTTTCTGCCATTCCTGCGTGCCCGCTTTACCGACCGGAACTTTGCAGCCAACAGCTACACGCAGAATGTTTCCATTGTGCAAATGGCCATGTCCGGAGAGCACGGCGGGTATAATCTCGTGGCTCATGTCGGTCTCAGGAGCGAGAATCGATACCTGCACAAGGATGCAAAGGCGGCAGGGCTGCTCGATGACACAGACATGACGGCGTTCTTTGTCGACGTCATTTTCGGGGTGCAGTGATGACCACGCAATTGACACGTCATCTGCGCCGGAGTGCTGTGCTGGCTATGGCGATGGTCCTGCCTGCTGCAGCACAGTCCATGTCCAAGACCTGGGAGGAACGGGACTTCCTGCACTATGGTCCGCAGACCTCATACCTGAACCACGCCGAAACGCCGTACCGCCCGTTCCCGGTTTTTGGCTGGGAGGTCCCGCGCTATGATCGGCTGGGAAGTTACGTCATGGAGGGGCGCGTCATGCTCTCCGCCGACGAGCAGCGCCCGGGGCTGAGCAATTTTGAGGGCCTGCGTTTCGAAACGGGCAACGTCTTCCAGGTTGGCGCTGACTTCAACTACCAGGTCATGCAGGACTCCTACCGCGGCCGCAACTATGCGCTGATGATCCTGCTCGGCAGCGGCGAGGGGTCAACGGCTCCCGTAAAGGCGCAGTTGACACCCCTGACACTGAACATGAGCCGCTACACGGGCGTCCGTTTTGACGTCAGTGGTGCAAAAAACAAGGCGACGTTCCTCTATACCAAGGGGGCCGGTGACCGCCAGCGCTTCTCCATGTTCGAGGTCGGCCGAGATGATCAGGCACCGGTCATTCTCTGGGGTGGCCACTGGGAGACACAGGTCGGTTCGGCTCTGCGCCTGGGCACGACGCTTATCAACCAGCACATCATTGATACATCGTCGCGTCAGGGGAGTATCATCAAAGGTGATATCTCCACCGACATGTTACCGCCCAAACTGATCGCTGTGCGCATCGTTGATGATTCCCCGGACGATGCCGGATCGCCTGCGGCTGCGTACAGTATCGTCCTGATCGTCACTGGCCTTGATGCCGAGGGCGACCCTGTGACGTTGACCAGTGATGCAACTCTAACCAGTGCTGACATACGGTATGAATCGGTCCTCGACCCGGGACCGGCAACGGGGCGGCGCGTCGGTGATCATTGGGAAGCGGATGGCGACGAACAGATCGAGTTCGTCTTCAACTTTCCTGATCCCGAGATCTTCCACCCGACGTCGGCGGAGTTCATTACTTCCGTAGGTGGCGATTACCGGGTGCAACTGCGCCAGGAGCATCCGCACTCATTCACCCGGATCATCGCCGGGCGTGAACGGCCGTCCATCGTGGCGCACCAGTGGCCGGCACAGCCGCGGGCGTCGTCTTTTGAGAGATCCGGTTACGAGTTTGATTCCGGCGACCTGCGCTACCCGACGGACTTCAAATTTGGCGAGACCACGCCG
>JAQCJA010000684.1 GCA_027593305.1 bacterium | reverse complement strand
CTACAATCCGCACATCCAGCGGCCGGCGCTGTTCCCTCCGTCGGACGGCTACCAGCCGCCGGAGGATCCCCTCGTCGGCGTCGCCCGGCAGTTGTCGATGGTCGCTCAGGTCAAGGAGCGTTTTGGCGATGAACTGGTGATACTGGGCTCAGGTTACTCCTATCTGCAGGAGTATCTGCCACACGTGGCACAGGCCCTCGTACGTCAGGGCAAGGTCGACCTGGCCGGCCTCGGGCGTATGGTGTTGTCCTATCCGGAATTGCCTGCCGACAGTCTGTCCACGGGCAAACTGACACGCAAGAAGATCTGCCGCACCTTTTCCGACTGCACGACGGCCCCGAGAAAGGGCATGATTTCGGGCTGTTTCCCGCTGGATCCGTACTACAAGGATCTGCCGGAGGCGGCGACCTTGAAACAGATCAAAGCAACCATGGGAGCCGAATGATGGGTACGAACGAAACGATTAGTGGTGGCGGGTTTCATCACGTCGCCATCCGTGTACACGACTTCGATGCCAGTGTCAGATTCTACGGCGAGACCCTCGGTTTCCAGGAGAAAATCGCCTGGGGCGAACGGGACAAGCGGGCGATCATGATGGACGCGGGGGACGGCAACTACATCGAGATCTTTGCTGGCGGTACGCAGGGCCCCAAAGCCGAAGGCACAATCCTGCACTTTGCGATCCGGACCAACGACTGTGATGCGGCACTGGAGCGCGCCCGCGCCGCCGGCGTCGAAGTGACCAAGGAACCGACGAGTCTCGACATCCCCAGTCGGCCCGGACCGACGCCGGTGCGCATCGCCTTCTTCAAAGGACCCGATGGGGAGGTCGTTGAACTGTTTCAGAATGAGGCAACCTGATGCATGATGGCTGGTTCGTCGAAGACACTACACATGGCCCCGTGCAGGTCGACACATTCGACCCGTCACGGCCCCATGAGGGCAAAGTGCTGGGGATCGTCCAGGCGCATGCCGACGATATGCCCTTGTGCTCCGGCGGCCTCGTCGCCAAGCTCGTCGCCGAAGGCTACAGGGCGTTCATCATTCAGACGACGAACGATGAGAAGTGCGGCGCTGGCACGATCGCTGATGCCATCAAGAGCAATGAGGTCGATGTCGAGGCCCTGGCCAGGAGCCTTGATATCGAGGATGTCTTCAATCTGGGATACCGCAACCACCGACAGGACGAAAACTCGATTATCGAGCAACGCTGTCGTCTGATTTTTCTGTTCCGACACCTGCGGGTCGACACGGTGATGAGTTTTCATCCCTGGGCCAGGTGGGAGGAAAACCCCGACCACTACATCACCGGCTATGCGGTGGAGTCTGCCTGCTGGATCGCCGGGGCGGCCAAGAGCTTCCCCGAGCAGGTGCAGGCCGGCATCCCGGCACACGGCGTCAAGGACAAGTACTACTGGGTCATGCGGCCCGGATCACCCTACAACCACGTCACCGACATCTCGCCATTTCTCGACAAGAAGATCGAGTCCATGGCGACCAACAAGTCGCAGGGCCCGGCAGGAGCGCACGGTCGCATGCTGAAGGCGCGCCTCGCCGGAGAAGGGCTGAGACTGCCGGAACTTGGCGAGGATGACGAGACGGCGGATCGCCAGTACATCCGGCTCTTTGGCCTGGAAGAGAACAAACGTATGGGCGCACCCTACGGTCTGGAGTATGCCGAGTATCACTACTACTTTCCGCCTGGTGGAACGTTCCCCTCCATGCGTGTGGCCGAGCGGATCGATGACTACGTGAAGGCACATGGCGTCAAGGTCTGACCAGGGGCAGTGATAGTGAAGATGTCGAGCCATCAACGCCTGCCAGTTGTCCTGCTGGCTCTGTTGCTCTCTGTTGAGGCGACCCGTGTCAGCGCGATTGTCGCCGACCTCTGGATCTCTTCTGCCCCGGTGCCATCTGCGACCACACCATGCCTGCCAGCATGAGGACACAGCCGCCGGCGCCACGTATCGTCAGCGATTCATCCAGCAGCGCCGCCCCCGCCATGGCGGCAAAGACAGCCTCCAGGCTGAGAATGATCGCTGCATGTCCGGGTGGTGCCGAGCGCTGCGCGACGACCTGCAGCGTGTAGCCGACGGCAGTGGACAACAGCCCGGCATAGAGGATGGTAGCGCTTTCGAAGTATGCGGCTCCCAGCAGACTGAATCCGGCACAGACGGCAAACTGCAGGCATGCCAGCCCCACGGGTTCGGCGGCGGGTGAAAATCGGCCGACGCCCACGACGTGGGCCGCCCAGAATACCGAGCCGATCAGCACCAGGCCGTCGCCTGGCGCGATCGTGAAAGACTCAGTCACCGTCAGCAGGTAGAGGCCGACGGCGGCCAGCAGCGCTCCGGCCCAGGTTCTGGAAGATGTGCGTTGACCGACGACAAGTCCCAGGATCGGCGTGAGCACGACGTAGAGGCCGGTGATGAACCCCGCCTTGCCTGCCGAGCAGGAATCCCCGGCAGCAGGTCATGGCGCCACGTGTTGCCTTCGGGGAACCCGCGTCGGCGCCACAGGGCCAGTGGCAGCAGCACA
>JAQCJA010000048.1 GCA_027593305.1 bacterium | reverse complement strand
GGGGCTTTTTTCGTTCGGCTGGTTCGAAGCGGAAGGACTCTAGCCGGCGGCTTCGTCCAGCATGTCATCGACGACGTGTACGGAGACCAGTTGGGACACACCTTCTTCCGGCATTGTCACGCCGTGCAACGTATGGGATGAAGCCATGGACAGCTTGTTGTGGGTCACCATGCAGAACTGTGTGCCTGTGGCAAATTCGCGCAATACGCGCAGAAACCGTTCGACGTTGGCATCGTCAAGAGGCGCATCTACCTCATCAAGAATGCACCACGGACTCGGCTTCACCTCGTAGATCGCAAAGAGCAGGGCGATCGCAGTCAGAGCCTTCTCTCCACCTGACAGCAGACCGATGCTCTGCAGCTTCTTGCCACGGGGGCGTGCGATGATCTCGATATTCGACTCCAAAGGGTCAACATCCTCTTCGATCTGCAGGTCCGCCTCGCCGCCGGGAAAGAACCGCGTATAGGTCACACGGAATTTGCCTCGGATCTCCTCGAAGGTTTCGCGGAACATGCGGCGCGCCACACGATCGATATGCTGCAGCGTCTTGCGCAGGTCTTCGGCGGCCGACGTCAGATCGTCGCGGTGCTGCACGAGGAAGTCGTGCCGCTCCTTCTGCTCTTCATACTCCTCGAGCACGCCCACATGAACGTCACCCAGACGGGAGATACCCCGACGCAACTCACCCAGGCGAGCGTCGGCGGCAGGTGCATCAAACCCCTCCTCATGGAGGGCGCCCAGGGTCTCGACCTCCACGTTGTACTCTTCCACGAGGCGCTCGCGAATGCGCGTCGACTCGCTGGTGAGTTCCGTCAGCCGCAACTCGAGCTGATGTCGACGCTCGCGTTGTGTCCCCAGTTCGCGCTGCAGGCGGGAGATCTCCTGATCCAGTTCGCGCGACGCCTGTGCCACTTCCTGTTGATGACGCAGGCGTTCGTTGCGCTGCTCATCGAGTTCATCCCGCTCGCCGTGTTTGCCACTCAACTGCTCCGTGATCTCTGCTTCGCGTTCAGCCAGAGCGGCGCGGTCCCCTTCCGCCTGACTGATTTCGTGTTCGATGCGCTCGATAGTTGCGCCATTCTCGCGCTGCAATCTCGTCAGGCGCTCCGCCTCACGCCGCAGGGCGTCGGCTTTCTCGGCGGCGCGGGCACTCTCCACCCGCAGGGCGTTGAGCACCTCGATCTGCTCGCGCCGAGCATACTCGGCGGCGCGAACACGCTCTTCCCGGGCCTGCAGTCGCTCTTCCAGCTCACCAGCCTCGTGCTCGATGGTCTCGAGGCGTTCCTCTTGCCCCCGGCCACCGTTCTCCAGTTCGGACAGCCGCTGCCGCGAACTCTCGAGTCGCTGCTGCAACTGGCCCCGGCGGGATTGCTGGCGGTTCTCATCTTCGCGCGCTGAACGTTGGCGTTGGCGCACCTCCCGCTCCGCGTCCCGCTCGGCTT
Organism: bacterium; assembly: GCA_027593305.1. GTDB lineage: Bacteria > Latescibacterota > UBA2968 > UBA8231 > UBA8231 > UBA8231. The sequence goes on along the minus strand of JAQCJA010000048.1, from coordinate 14,290 downwards.
CGTGCAGTGCTGTCAGATCAGTGATATAGCGGTCGAGCACGACGCGGCGGATCCGTTGAGCACCCGCCGCGGCCTGTGCTGCAGACAGTCTGCCCTGCTGGCGGGCAACCTGCGCGCGCAACTGGCGGATCTCTCGACCCCGGCCAAGAACACTGTCATCATGGTCCGACCGGGCCCCACCGGCGAGGCGCCCGTCGATGTCGACACCTTGCCCGTCGGCTGTGACCAGTCGCATGGATTCACCGCGATGCGACTGGCACACCGCCAGCGCTGCCGCCAGATCATCGACGATGAACGTGTTGTGCAGCAGGCGCTCGACCAGGGCTGCCACAGAACCGTTGGCACGAACACGGTCAGCCAGAGGGCCCTGAACACCGGCAACACCACTCAGGTCGACAACGGGACCGCGTGGCATCATCTGCCAGTCCAGCGGGAAAATCCCTGCCCGTCCGGATCGCTGGCGCAGATAATCGAGTGCCTCAAGCAGGCCGCTGTCATCACGGGCGACGAGGGCCTCTACCGCATCGCCGAGAGCAACCTCAACCGCCTGGTCCCAACCCGGGTCGACCTCGAGGAGATCGCCGAGCACGCCGTCGAAGAGTTCCGTATACGGGGAATCGACGAGCAGTTCGCGAACTCCGCTCGAGTAGCCTTCGTAGCCGGAGCGTACGCGCTCCAGGACCTGAATCCGTGCCTGTTCCGCCTCGATCCCACGACGCAGATCGGCGACGCGGTGGTTGCTGGTCTCAATGGCGGCACCGGCATCGGTACGTCTCTGGCGCGCTCCCTCCAGATCCATTTCCAGCCTCTGCAGCCGCGTCGTGTGCAGACCCAGCTCGGTTTCGGCCGCCTCGGCGCCGCTGCGGGCGGCGAGCAGATCTCCATCGACAGTCGCCAGTTCACCAGTCAACTGCTGTTGCGCCTCGACCAATGACTCGCGTTCACTACGCAGTTTGGCCAGCGACCCCGAGTGTTCGCCTTTTTCGCGCAGCAGTTCGCGCAGCCGGTGGTTCTCAGCGTCGAGGCCGGAACGGCTCGATTCGTATTCGGCATCGGCCTCAGAGGCGCTTGCCTGCTGGGTCTTGAGACGCTCCGCGTTGGTTTCGACCTCGGCGGTGGAGACCTGCTGCCCCTCGTCGGCTTCGGCAAGCTGGCGCTTTGTCTCCTGCAACTGACGACGCGTCTCTTCCAGCTGGCCAGATGCCCGCTCGATGAAATGCTCGCGCGCTTCGCGACGTTCGCGGGATGACACGAGACGATTGTCGAGTTCGTGGATCTCCTCGACGCAGCGGCTCAGAGCTATCCCCGCCGCCTGCAAAGAAAGCTCAGCCTCGGTGACGGCGAGGCGACGCTTTTCAAGCTCTGCTTCACGCGCCGTGAACAGCGTCAGGCCCGACTCGGAAGCGCGTGACAGTTCATTGAACTCGGTCTGCAGAGGCTGCAACTGTTCGCGAATCCCAAAGAACTGATGCCGACCAAAGCGCAATTCAAGATCGTCGAGTTCGGTCTTCAATTCCTTGAAGCGCCGCGCGCGGCCCACCTGTCGGCCAAGATAGTCGACCTGTCGCTTGACCTCGGTGATGATATCTTCGAGACGGAGGAGGTCGGCTTCTGTCGATTCGAGCTTGTTCCAGGTCGACCGGCGCCGGACTTTGTACTTGGTGATCCCCGCAGCCTCCTCAAGGATGCGCCGACGATTTTCGGTTTTCTCACTGATGATCTCATCCACCATGCCCTGCTCCATCACGGAGTAGGCACCAGGGCCCAGACCGGTATCCATGAGCAGGTTCTGGATGTCCAAGAGCCGACAGGGGACCTTATTGAGCAGATAGTCGCTCTCCCCGGAGCGAAACAGTCGCCGGGTGATCGTGACCTCCGTGTACTCGATGGGCAGCACATTTTCGCTGTTGTCGATTGTCAGCGAGACTTCCGCCATACCCAGAGCCTTGCGGGTCCGGGTACCGGCAAAAATAACGTCCTCCATCTTGTGGCCACGGATGGCGCTGGCACGCTGTTCGCCGAGTACCCAGCGGATGGCCTCGACGACATTCGACTTGCCACAGCCATTGGGGCCGACGATCCCGGTGATTCCCAGGCCGAAGGGAATCTCGGTCTTGTTCATGAAGGACTTGAAACCAAAAATGTCCAGATGGGTGAGACGCAAGCGCAAATCTCCTGAGGGCCGGTCGACAAACGGGTGGGGCCGCGTCACCGGGAGAAAGGAGGCAATGCTACAACAGATAGGGGCTGAAGTGGACAAAGAATACCAGATGTGGTCCTGATGGTCAAGAATCCCTTGAACATTCGGCCCGTCCACCCGTAGTTTGCCGACATCCCAAACCCGCCGGAATGCCATGACGCTCAACGACCTGCTTGCAGACGTGCTTGACCAGTTGCCGAAGGATCGCCGTCAGGCGATGGATGCCATGACGGAGAAATTTGGCGCCAGCGATACTTTTCGGTTCACCCTCGCGCTGCTCGCCGGGTGTGACAGTCGCGAGCGACGCCTTGTGCGTATGCTGCTGAACGAGATCGAGCAGTTGGACATCGAATGAAGCCCGCCGCTGGAGAGTTTCCCGTCGCTGTCGATATAAAGAGAGACTATGTAGTGATAAGTGCCACTGAGAAAGGATTCTCTCTTGATCGTCATCGCGACCCTTCTGCTGATCCCTCTGGGCCTTCGTTATCTCACGTCCTGGCATATGGGCAGACTGCACGCTCGCCTCGTCCACGAGGACGACGACATGCGCCAATTGCAGGCCCGCTACAACGGCATCCGCGGGGACTTGATCGAAACGCGTCGCCGTCTGCGCCAGTTCCAGGTTCGCAAGACATTTCTCGGCAACGACATCCGCCGGGAACGTCAACGTCTCGAGGAACTGCAGAACCTGCCGCGGACAGGACGCATCGCCGCCTGACGGCGTGCGCCTTCCAGGCCGCTGTTACCCGCCCATGGCGATAGCGACGACCGGACATCGACGGTTCCGTCTCGTCGACGTCGATATCGAACTGTTCTGGGACGCGGATCTGCAGGCCGTCGGCGAAAACCTCTTTGCCGATGCACCGATGGGCAATCCCGGCGGGCACTGTCTGGTGCTGCGCCGCACGGCAGACGGCTACCTGGTGGACAGCGCAGGGGTTGCGGGGCCCGCATGCCGAACCCCTGGTGAGGTCTTTCAGGACGCCGAGATGACCATCACTGAGGTGGCTCTCGACAGCCTGCGGCATCGTTATCTACCCGTGCACGGTGCTGCTGTGGCCCATCAGGGAGTGGCATTGCTCATCATCGGCGCCCACGATGCCGGCAAGACGAGCCTCGGTTGTGCTCTCGCCTGCTCTGGGGCCTCGCTGTTGTCAGATGAGGTCGCGCCGGTAGACCCTGTCGATCTCATCGTCTCGCCTTTTCCCCGGGATCTGATCCTGCATGAGGGCACCTGCCGGTCCCTCGGTCGTCTGCCCCCCTCCCCCGGATTCAAATGCTTTGACGGCTATCGCTACCTGCCGCCATCCGCGGTGGGTACGGGCCCTCCGCCTGCGGCAGTGCCCGTGGGCGGGTTGTTGTTTCCCGTCAGGGAATCGGGGGCCCAACCCGTTCTGCGGCCGCAGAATCCGGCGCGATCCGCGCAGGTTCTTCTGCAGCAGTTTTTTGATCTGGAGGGCCTGGGCGGGGAGCGGGCCATCGACTGCGTCTCGCGCCTGGTGCAATTGCCAGCCGCTGCTGTTGCATTCAGCAGCGCCATGGATGTGGTGGAGCTCGTGTGGCGCTGGCGCCAGGAGCAGGTTGACTCAGAAGTCCAGGTCGGTGTCGTCGGGTAGCGGCCTCTCACGCCCCATCAGGGCCGCATCCTCGGCAACCAGGTCGCGACGACCGCGGAAACCCGTTTCGAGCTCGTGCCAGTGGGTGATCTGCGACTCACCACGCTGCCAGCAGAGATAGATCCACCGGCCCTCGAACGTGCTGGGAAAATCGACAATCCCACTGTCGAGGCCACCGGCAGGAAGGCGGATGCCGCGACCGATGAGATCCTCTTCGACCAGCCCCTGAATTGTGCGTGTCGCTGCCTCCATGCCGTGACGGTGCTGGACGTACTCGTCATGGTCGGGATTGTCGGCAGATTCGACACGCTCGCCCCATAATACATCGAGGATCTGCAGGCCCCTGCTGTGCCTCTGCCAGCGCTGGCGGTGTCCACCAAGGCGTTCGAAGACCGACTCCAGCCAGACGATCAGCTCATTGGCCTCCTGCACGGTGTATGCTCGATGGGTAGCCATGGGGCCAGTATAGCCACCATATGCTGGGGGTGCCAGGCAGCACGGACCGTACGGCTTGCGTAGGCCTCCGGGGGACCTCATATTTGCCCGGGTACAACGTGCCCAGGAGATCAATCCGGATGTCAGTTACCGTAGATGATGTGAGACGAGTCGCCGCACTGGCCCGGCTCGATCTGTCTCCGGAGGAAGAGATCCAGTTGACCGACGAACTCAGTCGGATCCTTCAGTACATGGAGAAGTTGAACGAACTGGATACGGATGGCGTGTCGCCGTCGGCGCACCCCATTCCGGTAGCTGGCCGGTTCCGCTCTGACGAACCTGAGATTTTTCCCGGATTGGCCGAACTGCTCGCCCAGGCGCCGGACCGACGTGATCGCTATTTCCGCGTCCCACGTGTGATCGACTAGAAATGCTTCAGGAACTCCATCAGAACGGCGGCAGAGATGTCGCCGTTTCTCTTTTAGGTTTTGTATACGAGGGCAGACCGTAAATGACCGAATACACAGGTCCGAAGTACATCGTAGTCACCGGTGGTGTCATGAGCGGTGTTGGCAAGGGGCTGACGACAGCGTCCATCGGGCGCATTCTTGGCGAGTACGGCTACCGCACGACAGCCGTCAAGATCGACCCCTATATCAATTATGATGCGGGCACCATGCGACCCACCGAACACGGTGAGGTATGGGTCACCGATGACGGCGGCGAGATCGATCAGGACCTGGGAAACTACGAACGCTTTCTCGGCATCGACCTGCCGCGGCAGAATAACCTGACGACGGGGCAGATCTATCACACCGTCATCGAGCGCGAGCGGCGCGGCGAATACCTGGGGCAGACGGTACAACCCATCCCTCACCTTACCGACGAAGTGCAGCGGCGCATTGTCGAGGCCGGCGAAGGTTTCGATATCGTGCTCATCGAGATCGGCGGCACGGGTGGCGACTACGAGAACGAACTGTTCCTTTTTGCCGTCAAGGGTATGGAAAGAGAGATCGGTGAAGATCATTTCGTCTACGTCCTGATCACGTACCTGCCGATTCCGCAGCACGTCGGGGAGATGAAGACGAAACCGACACAACAGGCGATCCGCCTGTTGTCCCAGCAGGGCATTTTTCCCGATTTCATCGTTTGTCGCGCGGAGACATCTCTCGACGATGTGCGCAAGAAGAAGATCATGGTCAACGCCAACGTGCCCATGGATCACATCATCTCAGCCCCCGATATGGCCACGATCTACGACATCCCCGTGCGCCTGGAGGAGGAGGGTCTCGGCCAGAAACTTTTGAAGAAGATGGGTCTCGAGCCACGGCGGGAACCCGACTGGAGCCATTGGAAACAGCTGCTGGAACGCTCCAGGACACCAAAGAAGACGTTGCGCGTTGCCATGGTGGGCAAGTATGTCGAAATCGGCGATTTCCAGCTCACCGACTCGTATATCTCTGTCAACCAGTCGTTGCTCCACGCCGGTGTTGCGGCGGACACCAAAATCGAGATCGACTGGATCGACGGTCGCTCCTTCGAACGTGGTGACAGGGACGTGGCTTCACTGGCCGAATTTGCCGGTATCATCGTGCCCGGCGCCTTTGGTGAGGGTGGGGCTGAGGGTGTGATTGCGGCGATTCGATATGCACGCGAGACGGGCGTGCCCTTTCTCGGGCTCTGTTACGGTATGCAGATGGCCGTCGTCGAGTACGCCCGTCACGTCGCCGGTATCGAGCGGGCCACGTCGGAGGAAATCTCTGCTGACTCCGAGTATCAGGTGGTCGCCGTTCAGGAGAGTCAGAAGCAGGTGCTGGAGGAAAACCGTTACGGTGCCAGCATGCGCCTGGGGGCCTACGCTGCAGTGCTCAAGAAGGACAGTCGTGTGCTCGAGCTGTATGAGCGTGGAGGCCGACTGGCAGAGGACGCTGCGCGCATTCGCCAACTGCTCGACAATCCGGCGCAGTCCTTCCGCGTCGGTGAGATCATGCTGGCGCGAGACAAGGTCGTACTCGAGCGTCACCGCCACCGTTATGAGATCTCGCCACGTTTCGTCGAGTTGCTCGAAGATGAAGGGCTCGTCTTCTCCGGGTATCACCGTCGCGCCGATGGCACGCGGCTGATGGAGTTCATCGAATTGACCGATCACCCCTTCTTCATTGCCACCCAGGCTCATCCCGAGTTCAAGTCGCGCATGGACAACCCGGCGCCACTGTTCTCCGGGTTCGTCGAAGCGGCTCTCGTGAATCAGTCTGCGCGGGTCGCCGATGCGCAGGTTGCAGCGACCTGAGGGGTTGACCACGGTCCGTTTCCTGCGGGCCTGCCTGCTGGTTGCGCTGTGCAGTTGTGGTCCGACCGACATGCCATCGGTCGTTGATCCGGCGGCGCCTGAGGATCGCGACCGCGAGTCGTGGGATGTTCGCCTCGAGTTGTACTCTTCCACCGGCACAACCATCGTTGAGGCGCCATACCTCACCGATCACATCGATGCTCAGCAGACGCGTGCCGACAGCGGCGTGACGGTGACACTCTCCGATTCCTCCGGTGCACTCAGTACGCGGATCACCGCACACCGACTGGTTGTCGATCATCGTGCGCATACCGTGGCCCTCGCAGGCAGCGTGCTGGCGCGTGCCGTCGTACGGAAGGTGGTGATGCGCGCCGATACCATGGCCTGGGATCGTACCGAGGACCGCCTCCATCTGCCCCTGGGAGCCGACGTCACGCTGACCACCGGACACATGACCGCCAGGCAACTGACGGGCGGCAGCGATCTGGCTGCATGGACGGCTGAGGATGTGCGCAGCACCTTCACCGACAGTACGGCAATGGCCGACGCCGTTGATATCTCCGGGCAGTCCGCCTACGTCCGCGCCGACAGTACCAGCGTCATCGCCCGCTTTGACAGCGTTCGGGCCCGCTGGCGAGGGCGTGATGTCGAAGCCCTGCAGGGGGTATACGACGGGCAGGCCCGTACACTGGTGCTGCAGGGCTCGGTAGTACTGCAGGATTCGGCGCGCAGACTGAGTGCGCAGATGGTGGGACTGGACCTGTCGGTCCGGGGTATCCTGGCCCAGGGGGAGGTTCGAGCCACCGGTGATTTCCAACTGCGGGCCGACGAGCTTCGTGAAGATGATGCCGGCCGTTGGTCGGTGCGCGGCAAGCCACTGGAACTCGAAGTGGATGGGCGCTCCCTCACGGCCCGCCAGATGCTGATTTCTGGCGACATGGATACCGTGATCGCCGCTGGCACCACAGAGACTCTCGAGGGTGACCGGTCGATCCGAGCCGATTCCCTCGTGTTGATCCGTTCCACCGGTCAACTCGAGGCGATCGGCCGTGTGCAGATCCTGGCGGCGGATGTGCAGGGGCAACTGCAGGCAGAGCACCTGCTTTCGGCCGGTACCGATAAGGAGGTGTTGTTGTGGGATGGTGCCCGCCTGCGGCGGCCGCGGGTGGATGCGGAGGATCTGACGCTGGCAGCCGACACACTGCGCCTCGACCACGAAGGTGGCCGCCTTGCGGGAGTGGGAACGTTTGTTCTGCAGTCGCCGCCACGCCTGGAGTTACGGGCGCACCAGGGGAGCTACCACACTGCGGGCGACACCGCATCCCTGACGGGGGAGACCCGGTTTCTCTACGACGCAGAGACCTCGCAGAGCCGGCTGTCCGCCGATACATGCCATCTCGTGTTGGTCGACGGTATGCCAGCCGCTGTCGACTGGCCGGCGCACCTGGAGGGCCGTATGAAGGACAGCCAACAGACGTCCTGGTTGCAGGCTGACAGCGGCCATGGGGTTCTCATCGATGGTCGCATTTCGCGGCTGACTCTCCAGGGCAGTGTCGAGGTTACGCTCCGTGGTTCCGGCGAACGTCTGAGTCGCTTCACTGCGGCATCCATGCATCTGACCTATGATGAGGAGGGAGTTCTGCATCAAGTGCAGGCCGAAGGGCAGGCACTGGTGCGCAACAGGCTGCCGGAAGCGGGTGCGAGTGGCGCCTCGCTCAATGAGGTCAGTGGCGAACGGCTCGAGGTCGATCTCGAAGGCGGCGCCGTGGTGGCAGTCCGCGTTCTCGGTGACACCGAGGGGCGTTTTGTGCCTGACGACGACTCTTTGAAGGATTGACCATGGCTTTGCAGATCGACACAATCGTCAAGACATACGGACGCCGTCGTGTCGTCGACGGTGTGTCGCTGCGCGTCGATCCAGGTGAGGTCGTGGGACTGCTGGGGCCCAATGGCGCCGGCAAGACAACGACCTTCCACAGCATCATCGGCTTCGTACGTCCTGAGGGCGGTCGGATCGTCCTCGACGAAGACGAGTTGACGAATCTGCCGATGTATCGACGGGCTCGTCTGGGGATCGGCTACCTGCCGCAGGAGACCTCGATCTTTCGCGGCATGACGGTGGCGCAGAACATCAGCGCAGTCCTTGAGGCCCGCGGGGTGGCCCGCAAGGAACGTGATCTCCGTGTGGCTGAACTGCTGGCTGAACTCAACCTCGAGCCACGTGCCTGTCAACGGGCCGACACGCTCTCAGGAGGAGAGACAAGACGCGTTGAGATCGCACGGGCTCTGGCCACCGACCCCCGCTACATGCTGCTTGATGAGCCGTTTACCGGTATCGATCCGCGGACGGTACAAGACATTCAGACCATCGTCGGTGAGCTGCGGGCCAAGGGTATCAGCATTCTGATCACCGATCACAATGCTCTCGAGACACTGCAGATCACCGATCGGGCCTACATCATGGTGGACGGTCGGATCCTGACCTCCGGAACGGCCCGCGAGCTGGCAGATGACGAGGATGTCCGCCGGCTGTATCTCGGCGAAAGATTCCGGCTGTCGTAACAGTCAAGCCGCCGCAGTTTTCATCTACAGCAAATGCTGTGCCTTTCTGCTTGACACCTTCGGACAGCCCTTCTATATTACCCACGTACATGTCTCTCCGATTTGTGCAAATCCTTCTTAGAGAAAGAGTTGTCTTGTCGTGACGATGCTCCGTCTGTCACAGAACATGAGCCTTCAACAGCGCATGGCGCCGCAGTTGATCCAGTCTTTGCAATTGCTGCAGATGTCAACACTGGAGTTGGAGCTCGAGATCAAGCAACAGATGGAGATCAATCCACTCCTGGAAGAATCGATGGAGATGGACGAACTCGAGGACGGCGCCGATCCTGAGGTGGAGGCCGAAGCCGAGGAGATTGAGACGCCCGAGCAGGAAGTGGCCCTCGAGGAGAAAGCGCTGAAGGATGAGGAGGTCCCGGAACCGACCGAGGAGGTTGACTGGGGCGCGCTGCTCGACGATCAGCTCGATCAGAATTCGTACAACAATGAGAATACCGAATTCGATCCGAATTGGGAGCAGGACCGGGAACCCCAGGAGAATCGGATCACCATCATGCCACCCCTGGTTGAGATGCTGCAGGAGCAGTTGCTCACCAGCCAGTTGCGCGGGGATGACATCGCCATTGCCGAGTTCATCATCGGCAACATCGACGACCGCGGCTGCCTGACCTGCACCACCCAGGTGATCGCCGAATCGATCGAGGTCGCGGTGGAGGATGTGGAGCGGGTCCTGGCTGTCATACACACCTTCGAGCCCACGGGCGTCGGTTGCCGCGACCTGTCCGAGTGTCTGCTGATTCAACTGCGGCAGAAGGTGGGTCAGGAGAACTTCTATGATCTGGAGCTGGCCATTCAGGTTGTCGGCTCACACATGGAAGATCTCACCAAACGACGCTACTCCCGCATCACCCGCGCTCTTGGCATCCAGAATGAGGATCTGCGCGGGGCGATGGAACTCATCGAGGAGTTGCACCCCAATCCCGGGGCCGTCGTAAGTGATGCGTTCTCGAGTTCCAGCCTTCTTACTCTCGATACGAGTGTGAATTATATCACGCCCGACCTGATCGTCGAAAAGGCCGGAGAGGATTGGGTCGTAAGCCTCACCGATGGCAATCTGCCGTCGTTGCGTATCAACGCTTCATACGCACATCTGCTCAAGGATGGTCGGGGCCGCAAGGACGAAGTTCGTTCGTATGTCTCGAGAAAAATGAATGACGCACGCTGGCTTATCAACGCGATCCACCAGCGACGGACGACGATGCTGAAAGTTGCCAACTACCTGGTGCGGGCGCAGATGGACTGGTTTGAGCGCGGTCCGGCATTCCTCCGGCCGATGGTATTGCAGGACGTGGCCGACGCCGTTGGCATGCACGTGTCGACGATCAGTCGCGTCAGCAACGGCAAGTACATGCAGACCCCACACGGTGTGCGCGAACTGAAGTACTTCTTTGACAGCAAGGTGTCACGAGACGACGGCGAAGACGTTTCGGCGCGCAGTGTCAAAGAGAAGATCGCAAAAATGATCGAGGGGGAGAACAAGGACAAACCGCTGAGCGATCAGGAGATCGCTGACGTGCTGGCCGAGGACGGACTGCAGATCGCGCGTCGCACGGTGGCCAAGTATCGTGACCAACTTGGGATCAATTCGCAGAGGTATCGCAAGCACATCTTCTGACAGGTTCCGGGTGCCGGCGGGGGATCTAACAAGGCGCAAGGCCACACATCAACACCGATGCGGGGCCTTTTCTGTGCCCGGTCGCCAGTGTCAGACCAGACCGTCAGACCAGACCGTCAGACCAGCGAGCCACTTTCGTCAAAACGCATCTCCTCAAACGCACCCGTGCGTTGCAGATCCGGGTGATCACTGGTCTGCGCCAGGGGTTCGCTCAAATGAATGTGCTCTACATCGAGAGTGCTGACGATACGAGCCACGCGAGCTGTGGCACCGTCGTCGATCCGCAGAACTTCGAACATGGCTGCAATCGCTTTCCGGTCGTTATCTTTGACGATGGGAATGTAGGCGCGATTGAGAAACGTCGAGGTGAAAGCGTTGGCGTAGGTGGCGTCGAAGTCGATGGCATCGAACAATTGTTTCGTGATCACATCAGCGAGCCCGACGCCGTTGGCATTGCCGTGTGTCCTGGCGGACAGACGGCGGACGAATATGCGTGAAACCCCGGGCTCATCGGGCTCCTTGACGCCGGGCAGCATCATACGGCCGATGACGTTGGTGTCCATGCCGGTGCCAGAGATGTTCTTGCCCATCTCGTCGACGATGAGCAGATCAATACTGCGAGCAAGAATCCGTGGCATGTTGACACGCGCCGCCGCCAGCAGGTGGGGTTCCTTCGGCAGAAACTCCTCCGGACGAAGGGCGGTAACACTCGCCGTCCTGTCGTAGGCGTTTTCCACCAGGGCGATGCCGGCAATGACGTTGAGTCTGCCAAGCAGCGCTTCACCAAGGGCGGGAATCAGGCGCGCCAGGCCCTGAGCTCCCTGAGCGTGGGCCATGGTTGCGCCCCGATGACATCCCAGTCCGATCGTCAGCATCTTGACGACGCCGCTTTCGTGGCTGCCGCGGAAGGACGTGTGTGGCTTGACCCTGTTGATGACGACGATCCCATCGGCCTCATGGGCGAGGCGGTTGACGAGGATGGGCGTGCCATCCTCCAGGTGCCCAAGTTCGACGACCTCCATTGTCGCCTCCACCGGGCAACCCATGTCGTCTTCGCCGAGTCCGTAGCTGGCCAGTACCTCTTTCTGTCCCGCCGCCGTCGCCCCGCCGTGACTGCCCATGGCGGGCATGATGAAGGGGACACCGCCGGCGGCACGGATGGCATCAACAACCAGTCTGGTGATGACGGAAATGTTGGCAATGCCCCGGCTGCCGCCGGTGACCGCAATCCTTTGTCCCGGCCGGATGCGCGACGACATCTCACACGCGCGCAGTTGCGAGACCACAGCGGCCTCGATGTCGTCGACGGTGTCGGCAGCAAATGTCTGCCGGAAGAGGGCCATTTTCGGGAAAGACATCGGCTCCCTCAATCGACCAGGGCAGCGCGCAGCTTGTGGGCGCGCTCCTTGATCGGCCGCGTCGGCCTGGGCACCGGTTCGTCGGCGCGCTCAATGCGCCAGACAAAGACCGCCGGACCCGGGGCGGTAAAGTGCAGATCCAGCTTGGCGTCGAACTCGGCCTCCGTCTCGAGGGTGTGTACTTCCCGCACACCGGCGGCCCGCGCAAGCCCGCCAAAGTCGACGTTGCCAGCACCGGGAACCGGCTGATTGCCCGTCACCTCGTACGTGCCGTTTTCGGTGATGATGAGGGTATAATTCGGCGCTGGCTGGCCCGTGATGGTGACCAGTGAGCCGAGGCACATCAGCGTCGATCCGTCGCCATTGAGACAGAGAACGCGTCGGTGCGGCTGGGCCAGCGCGATGCCGTAGGCGAAATCGGCGCCGTGGCCCATGGCGCTGTCGACGTGGGCGAAGTCGAGATCTGTCGCCGACAGTTCGGCCCAGGGCATGGCAACGCTCATGGTGGTGACAACCACGTCGCGGGCGTCACGGCGGGCGGCCAGCTTCTTCAGGCAGCTGTATTTGTCCAGCATCTTCTGTTCTACCCCATGCCTTCAGATGGTAGTGCCGATGAGGAGCACGGCGGCGGGCAGGGAGCGCGCCGTCGCTGTGCGGAAGGCGCCATCTATCTGCGCCGCCACATCGCTGTCTTGTTGCATCAGTGTGTAGGGAATGTCCCACGCTTTGAGCGTTGGCTCAAAGAAAGAGGCCGCCGTATCGACGCGCTCGGAACCTGGCACCATGGTTAGGTACCCGCGGTAGCCCATGAGCATGACGATCGGTAAACCCATGTTGTAAGCGGTGCCCCGAAAAGCGTCCCCCGTCTCGAGAAAGCCGGTATTCTGGATGATCACAACCGGTATGCCGCCGCCGATGTAGAGGCCACTGGCAACGGCGAATGCTTCTCCTTCCCGCGTAACGTCGACGATGGTGATGTCGTTGTCAGTCCACAATGCCTCAAACAGTGTCCGGGCACCATTGTCGGGTACACCCACCACATGGGTGACACCGTGCTTCTTCAATTCGTCGACGATGAGGGATGCCTGCAAAGGTTCTCTCCTGTGGTCAGAAAATCGGTGCCAGATCGGGGTAACAAGGGCGGGGTGGCACTCAAGGCGCCACCCTGTCCGGAACAGTCTTTCGCTGCTGTCAGGCGAAGATGGAGCGGTTCGACACGCCGTAGGCGAACTCCTGCTGCTGGATGCCGCCGACGTACTGCGCCGTGCGCGCCGATGGTGCGCAGCCTTCGTACCATTTGCTGAAGGATGGGTTGAAGTTGCCGAGGGATGCACGATTCGCCTTGCTGTCAGCGCCGGCTGCAATGTAGGCGTTATTGAAGATGCCATTCTGTTTCAGTCCGGCGCCGCCGGCTTCTTGTACGCGGCGATCGATGCCGTCGAGGATGGCAGAGGCATCGTTGCCGCCAACAGCGGAGACCATGACTTCCGTGATACCGCCATGGCGAATGGCGTTCCACGTGCTGAAACCGTGCTCCAACTTGCCCGACCGGAGGATTTCCACGTCGCCGGAGACAACCCGGGGCTGCGGTTCGACGATGCCGTCGAGGTTCGGGATCCGCGATACCGGGTAGATCAGTCCGGCGGGGCGGTCGTCACCGAAGTAGTCCGCGAAAACCTTGCGCACGACTTCGATGCGGGCCCAGGCCTGATCCGGTGCGTCGTCGACACCTACGAGGATCTCCATGAACACCGTCTGCTTGCGGAAATCAACACCAGCCTCGGCAAAAGGTTTGGCATACTGCTCTTCGAGAACGAACTCCATCTCTTTGGCGACATCGGGGCCCAGGGTCGTGATCATCTCGTCACCCTTCTTGTGCATCACCGATGCTCCGGAGGGCTGATGATCAATCCATGAACCATAGTCAAGTTTGCCGCCACCGATCTCGACGTCACCGGCGGCTGCCTTGATCTGCACCTCAAAGAGAGCCTTCGGATCGGGGAAGCCCTCCTGATGGGTGAAGCGCGCCATACGATTGGACCGCAGGGGGCCGCCCGCAACGGCATTGATCATGGCGCCATAGACACCATTGAAGTCGTTCTTGCGAGCGTCACAATCGTCTCGATCTGCCGAGGGGGTGGTCCACAGGACGTCGGT
>JAQCJA010000683.1 GCA_027593305.1 bacterium | reverse complement strand
ACCACTTGTCGCTGTCGCCGAGAAGATGCGCCCGGACCCGCAGCACATAGGCAAGCCCCAGGCAGGTCAGCAGTCCGGCGATTCTGGCAGCATTGACGTATCGAGCCTGCCGGGCGGCGCGGCGGATGAAGAGCACCACCCGGCGGTCGACTCGCGCCAGGACACGATTGTCGCCTGCGGCGCTCGACCACACCGTCAGGCTGACGAACACGAACGCCGCGCCGGGGCCGTAGTAGTAGAGCTGATCCACACCCCACAGTTCCGCCGGCCAGTACCAGCCGAGCAGATGCAGCAGGGCGAAGAACAGGAGTGTCACCTGTGTAGGGAGGTGCTGCATGGACATCCGGGGTTGGGATTCGTGGTCGGTGACAAGACAAGGAAGCTGCTGGAAAGAAAGGCGGCGACTACATCGCTGGCCACCGTACGTACGGCGATCACACGCTGACGTAACGCGCTCCCACCCGGCACAAAGGCTGCACCCATTGACATTGGCGTGCCCTGCCCGCTAGCCTGTGCGCGGGCCACGGTCCCGGGCCATCCACAAGGAGAGCTGGTGAACGAGCACGCGTTGCAGGTTCTGGAATTTCCGCAGGTCATCGAAATCCTCGCAGGTTTCGCCAGCTCGGGCCTCGGGCAGAGGCAGGTGCGGGCGCTGCAACCTGCGACCGACATCACCCGCGTCGAGTGCCTGCAGGCGGAAACCACCGAGCTGAAGGCACTGCTCATGCCCGAGCAGGATCTGCCCATCGGCGGGTTGCACGATCTGTCCGCCATGCTGCAGCAACTCGATCAGGGCGCTGAAGTGCTGCTCATCGAGCAGATCATGGAAGTCGCCGACACGCTGCGCGCCGCACGGCGCGTTCTGGTATACCTGCGCAATGGCGAGGTGGAGCATCCACACCTGGCTCGTATGGCGGACGGCATCGGTGTGTTCACCGGACTGGAAGAGCGCATCGATGTCACGTTTAATGAGAACGGCGGCATCAAGAACAGCGCCAGCGAACGGCTGAAGACGGCGCGCAACGACATCCAGACGCTACGCGGCAGGATCCGTGGCAAGCTCAGCACGCTCATGCGTTCACCGGATGTGGCGCCGCACCTGCAGGACACGGGGATCCGCGACCACGACGGCCGCCCGACGCTGGCCATACGTGCCTCGGCCAGTTCGCGTGTGCGCGGTGCACAACGGGGCCGCTCCGACACTGGCGGCACCATCTTCATCGAGCCGGAAGGTGTCCGGAAGATGGGGGACGAACTGGTGGCGGTCCTGGCTGCCGAGAAGACGGAGATGGTGCGGATCCTGCGGGACGTGACCGCCGTGATCGCCGGGGAGACGACGCAGTTGCGCACGACCCTGACGGCAATGGCACACGTCGACATGACGCTGGCGAAGGTGCGCATGAGCCGCAACTTCGCCATGCAGCCACCCCGGCTCAATGCTGCAGGCGTGATCCGTCTCATGGGCGCACGGCATCCACTGCTTGTGGATCTGCAGCGGCGGGGCGGCATCGCTGCGGTCACGCCCATCGACGTCCGCCTCGGTGATGACTTCCACACACTGATCATCACCGGGCCCAATACCGGCGGCAAGACCGTGGCGCTGAAGACGATCGGCCTGCTGACGCTGATGGCGATGGCAGGCATGCACGTACCCGCTGCTGCGGGCTCGGACCTTCCCGTGTTGCAGGACGTCTGGGCTGACATCGGTGACGAGCAGAGCATCGAACAGAGCCTGAGCACCTTCTCCAGCCATCTGACGCAGATCGGCCATGTCCTGCATGGTGCCGACGAGCACAGCCTGGTGCTGCTCGACGAATTGGGGGGTGGTACGGATCCAGCGGAAGGTGCGGCGCTGGCGCGGTCGATCCTCGAGCATCTGCACGAGAAGGGGGTGCGCACGGCGGTGACGACCCACATCAGTGAACTCAAGACGCTGGCCTACACCCTGGCGGGCGTAGAAAATGCGTCGATCGAGTTTGATGGGGAGACGCTGCAGCCGACACACAGAGTGTTGCTCGGCATGGCGGGCAGCAGCAACGCCCTGGCTCTGGCACGTCGGCTGGGCCTGCCCGAATCGGTGATCGACCGGGCCGAGGCCCATCGTCAGGGGGACCAGTCTGCGGCGTTGCTCAACGAACTGCAGACGGCCCGCGTGCAGACCCACGCCGATCGCGAGCAGGTCCTGGTGTTGCGCGAAGCGGCGCGACAACAGCAGGAAGAAACCCAGCGTCTGCTGGAGGAGACCCGATCGCGGCACGAACAGGCGAAAATCAGCAACGGCGAGGCCGCCTATGACACGCTGCGTCAGTTGCAGGCGCAGATCGAGGGCCTGCGCCAGCAGGAGCCATCGCGGCGCTCCATGCTGCTGGAACTGGGCGTGATGGTGCGCGTCGTCGAACAGGAACTGGAGCGGGCGCCGGACGTTGCTCCCAGTCTGAGGCTGAAAGTCGGGGATCGCGTCCACGTGCGCAGCCTGGGACGAGTGGGAGTACTGCGCAAGATCGACACGCGCACGGGCAAGGCTGTGGTTGAGGTCGGCGCCACACCCGTAACCGTGG
>JAQCJA010000682.1 GCA_027593305.1 bacterium | reverse complement strand
CAATCTGCAGAGCCTTGGTCACACCATCTGCCGGCGCCCCATGTTCCCCCTCGACGACGGGGTCGTTTTCACGCCGGCGGTGCAGATCTTTCCCGTAGCAACATTGGAGACCCGATGAAGACCAGCTTCACGACCCTCGGCTGTCCCTCCTGGGACCTGGACACCATCATCAAGCAGGGCAGCCGTATGGGTTTCGACGGCGTCGATTTCCGTGGCCTGCAGGATGAGATCGATGTGACGCAGTTGCCGGCCTTCACCACCGATATCGGCACAACGCGGGCGAAGTTTGCCGACGCGGGGCTGCACGTATGCGGCATCAGCTCCAGCCTGAAAGTCTGCGATGCAAGCATGACGGCGCAGAATGTCGCCGAGGCGGAACGCACGATCCCAGTCGCCGCCACACTTGGGTGTGAGACCATCCGCGTCTTTGGCGGTGGCGATGCGGCGCATCACTCCCATGTCGAGATGGCCGACATCGGTCAGCAGACCATGTTGCGCGTGCTCGATCTGCCCGGGGCGAAGCAGTTCAGATGGGTCTTCGAGACCCACGATCACTGGATGCGGTCGGCCGATTGCAGGCTGCTGCTGGAGCGGGTGACGGCGCCGGAATTCGGCGCGCTGTGGGATATGGGACACACCTCTCGCGTGGGCGGCGAGGATCCCGCCGATACGCTGACAGCACTGGGCGACCGGGTCTACTACCTGCATGTGAAGGACGCCATCCATGACGCGTCCCACGAGCATGCAATGGACGATGGCTGGCGCTACGTGCCCCCCGGCACGGGACAGTTGCCCATCGCCCGGGCGCTGCAGCTGCTGCAGGCGCAGGGCTACGACGGCTATGTCATGTTTGAGCATGAGAAACGCTGGCACGGCGAACTGGAGGAACCGGAAGAGATTTTTCCGCGGTTCCTGCAATGGTTCCGTGGTCTCGGGCTGTAACCCCAGGGGTAGGTCAGCGCCAGGCAGCGCTCCACCCGGCGGTATGCACGTCACTGTTGATGCGCCAGTCGCGCAGCACGTCAAGCAGTTCCTGTTTCTTGTCCGCGTGGCCGGCGTCGTCCCACAGATTGACCGTCTCACCGGGGTCGTGGCGCAGATCGAAGAGCTGGCCCTCGGCACAGTCGACGAAGTGCACGAGCTTCCAGTCGTGGCTGCGCACCATCGTCATGAACCGGGTCTCCTGCAGGATGCCATCGCGGCCGTGCTCGGCAAACACGTACTCCCGTGGCTGCCAGGCGTCGCCCTGCAGCGCCGGGCGCAAGGACCGGGCCTCCATGGTGGGCGCCGGTTCGACGCCGGCCAGTTCCAGCAGCGCCGGGCCGATGTCCATCTGCTGACACAGACCCTCGACGCGACGATCCCCGGTAAAACGCTGCGGTGACCAGACGATCAACGGCATGTGTGTGATCGTGTCGTACATCGTCCACTTCTGGCTGTGCCCGTGGTCGGTGAGGCAGTCGCCGTGGTCGGAGGTGAAGACGACGACGGCATTCTTCAGATAGCCCTCATCCTCAAGGGCCTGCATGATCTGGCCCACCTGGGTGTCGATCATTTCGACATTGGCCAGATAGTAGGCGCGCTGTCGGTGCCTTTGCTCGGGCGTCGGTTCGAGCAGGTGCACGACACTATCGTGGTCGACGTCGGCATTGTGCTGGCGCATCGCTTTGTACGGTGCCGGTTGCGACGCCAGCTCGGCCGCCGTCACCGGCTGCAGGGGCAGGTCACGGGCCATGTACTTCTGCGCCATCTCCGGTGTCGGATCGTACGGCGGATGGGGCCCGGGGAAGCCGATCTGCAGAAAACAGCGGTCGCTCGGGATCGCGCGGCTTGGTGCGAATCCAGTGGGTTGCCATGTCGCCGACGAAATTGTCCGGATGGGTGTCGGCCGGCAGATCCCAGGTGAAAGCCCCGAGGCACCGGGCATAGTCGGGGCGCTGGCGGTAGAACTCGCGCTGCTGTTTGACGAGGCCGCGGGCGCGCAGCGCCTTGTCCCACTCGTCGAAGTAGTAGCGCTCTTCGAGATAGCGGTCCTTGTTTTCCACGACGTAGCGCTCTTCGAAGCCCAGCGGGGTGTGGTACGGATAGCTGTGCATCTTGCCGACGTTGATCGTGCGATAGCCACTGTCGCGCAATTGTTCGATCCACGAGTGCGTCCAGGCATCGGCATTTTTCAGGATGCCCGTGGTATGCGGATAGTAGCCGGTGAACAGGCTCGCCCGGGACGGCGCGCAGGACGCGGCGGTGACGTGGCACCCGGTGAAGGTGACACCCTCGCGGACCAGCCGATCGATGTTCGGCGTATCGACGTGATCGTAGCCAAGGGCACGGATCGTATCGAAGCGCTGCTGATCGGTGATGATGAAGATGATGTGCGGCCGGGACACGGTCAGAAACTCCAGGACAACGATGCGTGCAGGTCGGCCTCCACCTGACTCAAGGGGGTGATCGAGACCTGGGGCGCGTATTCAAGATGCGGTGACTTGAGCAGGTGGCGCCCGACAAGCGCCAGTTGCACATCGGGCGCCAACTGCCATCCCAGGCGTGCGTCGAGGGTTA
>JAQCJA010000681.1 GCA_027593305.1 bacterium | reverse complement strand
CATAGGCGGCCCGGACCTCGCGGAAGTCGACGCCGAGGGCTCGCTTCAGGCCTTCAGAATCATCTGCCCCCAGATGGAAATGCCGCTTCAAACGGGCGTCGATGCCGGGGTTGGCACTGTAGTTGATGGGGACGCGGTCCGGTTCCTGTCGTGCCAGCGTCGTCAGCACACGTTCGCGTGATGTCATGCGGATGAACTCCTTCGTTATCAGAACCCTAGCCGAAGTGGGCCCTCGCGGTCAACCCGCCCGAGCGCGACTGGCGTGGAGTTGTACATTCAGGCTCTGACGGAACCGGCCCGAAGGCCCGACCGTCCATCCAGGAGAACTCCACGGGACCGTCAGCGGGGAAGGGCGTCAGCAAATGGTGGTAGTTGTTCGCCGCGGCGCGCAGGGAATCCTGCGCCTTATCGGCCGTCGGTCCGAGTCCATCGCCCACGATTTCGGGGCTCTGGCGATTCTGGCGTGGCATGTACTGGAGGCCACGTTCTGCGGTCGTGTATCGCTGCGCGAGATTGTCGAGCAGTGCTACGCCGTCGGCGTTCGCAGTGTGCCACTGGTCTTCGTTACGGGTATGCTGTCCGGCCTGGTGACCTCGCAACAGGGCGGCTACCAGTTTACCGGATCTGTGCCCCTCTACGTCCTGGGCAGTGTCGTCACTTCGAGCGTCATTCTCGAACTGGGGCCGGTGATCACCGCTTTTGTCTTCATCGGGCGCGTCGGTGCCCGTATCACGGCTGAACTCGGGACCATGCGTGTCTCCGAGCAGATCGACGCGCTGTCCTCCCTGGGGCGTGACCCGGTGGCGGTACTGGCAGCGCCGCGGATGATCGCCGGGGTGATTGCCATGCCTGTTCTGGTAGCCCTGGCAAATACCGTGGGCCTGTTCTCGGGCCTGCTGGCGTCCCGTTCCACCGTGGGTCTCGGGCCCGAGTCCTTCCTTTACGGCGCGCGCCTTTTCTGGCACAACTGGGACCTGCTGTACTCTCTCAGCAAGGGTCTGGCCTTCGGCGTTGTGATTCCCCTGATCGCCTGTCACATGGGACTTCGAACCCATGGTGGCGCCGAGGGCGTCGGTCGCGCGACGACGGCGGCAGTGGTGATGATGATCGTCACCATACTGGTCATCGACGCACTCTTCCCGCCGTTGTTCCTCAATTGAGCCGCCCGTGATCGAATATCGTGACGTACACAAGGCTTTCGACGACACGCCGGTGCTGGAAGGTGTCAGCCTGACCATCGAAACCGGCGAGTGTCTGTCCATCGTCGGGCCTTCGGGTACCGGCAAGAGTGTGCTGCTCAAGATGACCAATGGCCTGCTGGAACCGGATCAGGGAGACGTGTTCGTCGATGGCGAATCCGTGTTCCGGGCGACGCGCCGGCAGCTGGAGAGGATTCGCCGCAAGGTTGGCTATGTATTCCAGAATGCCGCATTGTTTGACTCCATGACGGTCTGCCAGAATGTCAGCCAGGGCTTGCCGGATGACGAGGCCCGCCGCTGTCATTCGCCTCCCGTGCTGGCCAAGGTCTGTGCTGCTCTGGACGCGGTGAATCTCGAACCGTCTGAGATCCTGGACGAACTCCCGGCGGCGTTGTCGGGGGGCATGCGCAAGCGGGTCGGTCTGGCGCGGGCGATCATCGGCCGGCCCGAGATCCTGCTGTATGACGAACCATCCACCGGACTCGACCCCGTGAACAGTGCGGTCATCACCCTGCTTATCAAGGATATTCAACGACGTATGCAGGTTACCTCGGTTGTTGTCACCCACGATATTCAACAAGCCTTCGAAATCTCCGCGCGGATCGCCTTGCTGCAGCACGGCAAGCTGCACTTCGTCGGCACGCCCGACGCCTTTCGTGCCAGTCACGACCCTGCAGTGCAGGCTTTCGCCAATCGTCAGTCTGCCGCCGCTCGTGCGGCAGACATCATGGAGGTCTCGTGACAGACAAACCGATGCCCAATCTGCGAGCATCCCGGGGCCGCAACCGGGAGTTGTGGGTTGGTGTTTTCGTCATCCTCGGCATCGCCTCGGCGTTGCTGGCCCTGTTGAGTCTGACGGATGCGGCCCTGTTCCGCGGACGCTACGTCGTGCTCACAGTTGTCCCGAACGCCGGCGGCATTCGCCGTGGTGACCCCGTGCAGATGCGCGGCGTCAACATCGGCAGGGTGACGAAATTCCGCATCGGCGAGCAAGGGGTACTGGTCGATCTCGAGATCGATGGCATCTATCCGATCCCCTCCGACTCACACGTGGAATTGCGCTCCAGTGGACTCATGGGCGGTATGGTCGCCAATGTTGTCCCTGGCACGGCAGAAAGCACCGCCGGCTGGAACGATACACTCTCGGGGGAGATCCAGCAGGGCGTATTCGATCAGGCAGGTGCCCTGCAGACGGAAGCGACGCAGGCACTGGACCGCATACAACGGCTGCTCGACGAGAAAACCATCAGCAATGTGCACGAGGGCGGGCAGGATCTGCGCCTGCTGCTGCGTGATCTGGCCCAGACGGCGGGGCAGCAGCGGGGCGAACTCGAGGCGCTGGCGCAGAGCCTGCGGCGCTCG
>JAQCJA010000680.1 GCA_027593305.1 bacterium | reverse complement strand
GCAGGCAGGCGATGGGACGGCTCGAGGTACTCCACATCCGGGATGTAGGCCAGGGACTGCCCGCCGCTGTCGAGGCGAAAGCCGAAAGTTGTTATTCCCGGGGCATGATTGACCCTGCGGGCCGTGATCGTTGTGACTCCGACCTGAATGGGATCCTCACCGATATCGATTGCCGTCAAGCGGGCACCGACCCCATCCGTGAAAAAATCCGGCACCGGACAGTACGCGTGTTCCATCTGGCGATGCAGGACGTCCATCAGGGGAATGCCATCACCGCAGCCGTGAACGTGGATGTGGCAGTCACGTACCAGCATGGGCTGGAAGAAGGGCAATCCCTGGATGTGGCCCCAGTGCATGTGGGATAGCAGAATGTGGGCGTCGCCGCCACGGGCGAAGCCATTGCTCAGCAGCTCTTCGCCGAGCCAGTGCAGACCGATACCGGCGTCGAGAATGATCAACTCGCCATCGGCAGCACGCACCGCAACGCAGGGGGTGTTGCCACCATAGCGGGTCGTCTGCGGTGTCGGTGTGGGGATGGTCCCGCGTGTGCCCCACAGCTTGATGTGCAAACGACAGCCTTTGAGATGATGAGTGGTGTGGCGTTGTAGAGCCCACGATTCGTGGGGCCGATCGCGGAAGTCTGCGTGTGACCTCTAGAGGTCGACCTGCAGACCTTCCTGAGCGGCCAGCACCTGAACGCTGCTGCCTGCCTTCCTGCGGCAGTCCGCGACGATATCCTCCAACTCGTCATCGCTGCGGCTGGGTCGATGGTGGAACAGACACATCGTGCGGAAGCCGATCTCTGCCGCCAGACCAAGGAAGTCGTCTGCACGACTATGTCCCCAGTCCGGATCATACTCTTCAGGAAGGAAAAACGTATCACAAACCACCAGATCGGCACTGTGACCCAAATCACATGCAGACTGACGCAGGCGCCGGAGCCAGGTTGCAGCATCGGCCGCAATCGCATCGATTTCGGGCAAATCCGTAGCCAGCAGGTGCTCTCCGTTGAGGTCCGTATCGCATATGTAGGCGAATGTGCGTTCCCTGTACTCGATGCGGAAGCCCCCGGCCACGCCGGGATGATTCAGCCGTCTGCAGGTGACGCGAGCCCCGGCGATCTCGAAGGTGTCACCATCCTCATGCTCGACGAAATCGATGGCAGCCCCAATTGTGCAGGGGGACGGGGTGGAACGGCTCCTGCTGCTGGCCCTCCAGGATGCTGGCCAGAGTGCACCGCGGGCGGCGCAGACCATGCACGGTGACGGTGACGTCGTCACGATACAGCAGTTCGCAATGGGGGAACCCCTGGATGTGATCCCAGTGGGCGTGACTCAGCAACAGATCGAAATGTTTGACAGATCGTTCCAGGAGTGACTTGCCAAAGCCACGGATCCCGGTGCCGGCGTCGATGACGATGACACCCTCCCCGGTCTCAACTTCGACGCAAGGGGTATTGCCGCCGTAGCGGTTGACGTTGGGTGACGACACGGGAAAAGAGCCGCGGACACCCCAGAATCGGATCTTCATCGGCGCCGAAGGGCTCCGCCGGAGGGATGGTGAGGTGAGCCAAAACGGACGGCGAAGTATAGCAAGGCTTTGTCTGATTCACAAGGAATTGCACGTTTCCCAGGATGGACGGCAGGAACCGGAACCCCGGCCCGCAGGTCGATGCGGAGGGACACGGAGTAGGTCGTGAGTTTACAATGAATTAGCGCCTTTGTATGTTCCGCCTGCAGGCGTTCCGGGTCGATCCTCCCGGCCCCTCCTCCGGATAGAAACGATGCCCCCAGTGACCGACTCCAGCAACAACACGCCACGCGGAGGATTGCGCGACTATGCCTCCTCCATTCTCATCGCCGTGGGTCTGGCGTTGCTGATTCGCAGCACCGTCGTGCAGGCTTTCTACATTCCCTCCGGCTCCATGGAGGATACTCTGTTTGTCGGTGACTACCTGCTGGCGAACAAGTTTGTCTACGGCGCCCCGGTGGAAGTGCCACTGCTCAGCGAACCACTGTTCCGCCTGCCCGCATTGCGTGATCCCGCGCCCGGCGACATCGTGATCTTCCGTTCAAAGACCGAGGTGGGGCGCGATCTGATCAAACGTTGCATTGCCGTCGGCGGACAGGTGGTCGAGGTGCGGAACAAGCAGTTGTTCGTCGATGGTGCGCTTGTGGAATTGCCCCCGGATGGCAAACAGACAGACCCTCGGGCCCTGCCGGCCACATCGAGCCCGCGCGACAACTTCGGCCCCTATCGCGTCCCTGAGGATCACTTCTTCATGATGGGCGACAATCGCGATAACTCCCACGACAGTCGCTTCTTCGGACCTGTGCCCCGCAGGCTGATCAAGGGCAAGGCGATGATCATCTACTGGTCGTCACACCTGGTTGACGGACCGCTTTATACCGGTTTGCCGCAGTTGCTGCTCGACGCCGGCAATTTCGCGCTGAACCTCCACACGCTGCCATTTCGTTCGCGCTATTCACGCCTCGGCACCGTCATCCACTAGCCCTGAAATAAGCGTGTTGTGTGACAGCCATCGATGCGTCGTTGAGTGAGAGCATTCGGTGGCA
>JAQCJA010000679.1 GCA_027593305.1 bacterium | reverse complement strand
CCTTCCTGCATGCAGGACCTAGCGCTTGTCCGCCCAGGACTGAAACAGCGCCCGCTGCTCGGGACTGAAGCGTTTCCGCGTCGACTCGGTGATGTGCGGCGCCTCATCCATGGTGGCGATATTCTGCGACTGCAGCCAGTAGGGTCCGTAGCCCACGTGCAGCGTCTTGCGCACACGATCCGACACGTTCGTGCGCCCCCCGTGGCGCAGAGCTTCCGTGAACAGGATCGCGTCCCCCGCCCTGACCTCCAGCGAGACGGTGCCCGGCTCGGTGTCGGGATTGGTCTGGTACGGACACTTGAGGTTGGACTTGTGGGTGCCGGGCAGTACGGTGAATGCCCCGTTGGCAGCATCGTTGTCGTGGATGAAGTAGATCATGCGCACCATCATGCAATCGATGCGGCCGTTGCGGAACTCGTAGACGTATTTCTGGTTCTCCGGGCGCATGCCGCCATGGTGGCCACTGGCGTTGCCCTTGTAGCGGATGCGGATTTCCGAGTTGTTCACCGTCGGCCGCGACACGACCAGGGCCCGGATGTAGTCCATGGTGCGCTCGTGGTTGACCAGCACATCGAAAGCGGGATCCGCGTTCCAGAAGTCCTCGATGATCAGGGTCTTGCCTTCGGCGCGTTCCCCCTGCACGTGATACCCGAGTTCCTCGCTGGCGTGGTACTGCGCCCCCCAGGGCGACACCTTGCGGGGTGGTTTGCTCACGTGGGCCGCTGCGTGTTCTTCCAGCCGGTCTACTGCAGCTGCCAGCGAGGCGACCTGATCCTGCGTCAGCATGTTCTCTATGACGATGTAACCAACTCGGTCAAACTCGTACTGCTCGATCTCGTTCACGCCTTGTCTTTCCTGGTCTGGTTTACATGAATGTCCGTAGACGACAGCACGCGCTGCGGCCCACCGTTCTCCTCAGGCATCCGCCCACCCCAGCAGGCGGGCCAGATTGCCACCCTTCACAAGGGCTCGATCGGTCTCTGGATACTGCGACATATGCGTATCCACAAGGCGTGGCGTTCCCGATCCCCACACCACACGGCTGGCGCCGAATTCATCGATCACCCGCCGCGTGAAGGGGCGTGCACTTTCGTAGAGGGGCCCGTCCTGGCAGAAGTGATTCAGTCCTGACAGCTTCATGTAGACATTGTCGAACTGGGCCAGATCCAGGACATCGGCGAACTCTGCGGCATCTCCCATGTGCTGCTCCGCCAAGTGATCGATGACGACCACCGTCTCCGGGATGTCCCTCAGCACATCGGCGACCTGCGCCGCATAATTGGGACCGATGTGCAATTCGATGATCAGGCCCAGCTCCACTGCTTTTTCCCACAGTGCCCGGACACCCTTCTCGGCGAAACTGTCGAGGTAGTGCTCCTTGCCGCGATGCGCATGAAAGCGCGTCGAGATGATCCGCGGCTGTCGCTCCACGAGCTCAGCCAGGTGCAGCGGCGCGTCCGCGTCCTTCGGATAGAACAGGCTGGTCCCGAGAAACAGGCCCGGTTCACGCTCCAGACAATCCAGCAGGAGTCGATGGTCATCACCGTACGGCTCGGGATGCACGAGTACGGCTCGATCAATGCCCTCCTGCCGCATGTGCCCGATGTACGCCGCCAGCGGATCTGCCGCGTACTTCGAAACGTCCGGGGCGTAGGCTGCGCGTTCGTGCAGCGGATAGCGCCCGGTGTCCGGATGGAAGATGTGCTGGTTCCACTCGATGATCATGATGTTCAGCTCCTGGTCACTGCTGCAGTGTCATGGTGGCAAAGCGCGCCGGTTTCGCCGGGTTCAAACCGTGGGCCGGCAAGTTGGGTGGCAGACTTGACCTGAGGCGCAAGCTATCCCTGTTTGCCGGCCATGGTCAACCCATCTGCAGCCACCCCGTGGATTCCGACGGATCCCGCCAGCGTCGGCCTGGACGAACAACAGCTGGACGCAGCCTGGGACGCACTGGCCGCCCACGCCAGCAAAGCCTTTCTCGTCCTGCGTCGTGGACAGCTTGTCTGCGAGCGCTACAGCCACGACTGGTCCCCCGACAAGCGCCACTACACCGCCTCCCTGGCCAAAGCCCTCGTGGGGGGCCTGTCGCTGGCGGTGCTCATGGATGATGGCCTCGTGGCCCCGGATGATCTCGCTTGTGCATATGTGACACAATGGCGTGATGACCCCCTGAAATCGAAGATCACACTGCGCCATCTGGCGACACACACGTCAGGAATGGAAGACGCTGAACTGTCAGCGGCGGAGCGCACCCGGGCCCTGGCCGAAGGGCACACGCTGACGGACCACCACATGCAGTTGCCCGGGTGGAAGGGCATCTTCTGGCGCGCCACCAATCCGCAACACGCCGTCGCGGGTGGGCCGGATCCCTTCACGATCGCGCGCGACCACGCGCCGGTGATTTTCTCTCCCGGCAGCCAGGCGCACTACAGCAATCCCGGCATGGCGATGCTCTCCTACTGCCTGACCATGGCCCTCGCCGACTCCCCTGCAACCGACATCATCACCCTGCTGCGCGAGCGCATCTTTGCGCCCCTCGGTCTGCACGAGCACCAGGACTACACCATCGGCTACAAC
>JAQCJA010000678.1 GCA_027593305.1 bacterium | reverse complement strand
TTTTTGTGTCCCGTGTGGAGCCAGGAGCATGATGATCGAGTGTGACGTAGCCGTGATCGGTGGGGGACTTGGTGGTGTCGCCGCGGCGCTGCGAGCCTGTCGTTCGGGTGCGAGCGTCTGTCTTACGGAGGAGTCCTCCTGGCTCGGTGGTCAGGCCACTTCGCAAGGGGTCTCGGCCATGGATGAGCACGACCACATCGAGACTTTCGGCGCCACGGCGAGTTACTACGAGTTTCGCGAAGCGATCCGCAGCCAGTACCGGCAGCTGTATGAGTTGAGTGATGCAGCAGCGGCGGCGCCCTTCTTCAATCCCGGTGATGGTTGGGTGAGTCGGCTTTGCTTCGAGCCGTCCGTCGGGGTCCTGGCCCTGGTGGGTATACTGTTGCCAGAGATAGCGGCAGGACGCCTGCAGATTCTCTATCGAGTGCGCCCCATCTCGGCGGCAGTTGATGGCGAACGGATCACTTCCGTTACCGTTGCGGGCCCGGATGCAGAAAGCAGCGCAATCCGGGCGGCGTGGTTTCTGGATGCCACCGAACTGGGTGACCTGTTGCCACTGGTCAACACTCCCTGGATCACAGGGGCAGAGTCACACGAACAGACGGGCGAGCCTGCCGCCCGGCAGGACGGTCCGGCGCCGGAACTGACGCAGACCTGGACGATGCCCTTTGTTGTCGATGTGCGCCCCGGCGAGGACCACAGGATCGAACCGCCCGTGGGTTACGAGCAGATGCGGGATCAGCAGCCCTTCACCCTGACCCTGACATACGGGTCGCGGGACCTCACCTACAAGGTCTTCGATGCGGCTGCCGATCTGCCCGGGGCGTTCTGGACCTATCGGCGGATCCTGTCGGCGGCATGTTTTGCAGAGGGCGAAGTCGCAGGTGATCTGGCGATGATCAACTGGGCCGGCAATGACTTCAAGGGGGGCGATCTGATCTCTGCCTCCCCCGCAGAGCGGCAGGAGTTGATCCGGCACGCCAAGGATCTGAGTCTGGGGCTGTTGTACTGGCTGCAGACGGAAGTGCCGCGTGATGATGGATCCGGTTTCGGCTACCCCGAACTGCGTCTGCGGTTCGACGTGCTGGGCACGGAAGACGGCCTGTCGATGCTGCCCTACATCCGTGAATCGCGCCGCATCCTGGCCAGAACGACGATCAAACAGCAGGACGTTGCCGTGAGCCATCAGCATGGCGCACGGGCAGCCATCTGGGGCGACAGCGTCGGTCTTGGCTGGTACCCCATTGATATCCACGGAATGCCGGGCGACGTTGCTGCCACCGGTCCCACGCGGCCCTTCCAGATTCCTCTGGGCGCTCTCATTCCGCGCGAGGGGCCAACCAATCTGCTGGCAGCCTGCAAGAATATCGGCACCACCCACATGACGAGTGGCTGTTACCGTCTGCATCCCGTGGAATGGAACATCGGGGAAGCTGCCGGTGCGCTGGCCAACTTCTGTATGGCCGAAGGCTGCGCTGCCTCTGCTGTCCATGAAGAGGAGGAACGACTGCGGCGTTTTCAGTCGC
This sequence comes from bacterium, assembly GCA_027593305.1. GTDB lineage: Bacteria > Latescibacterota > UBA2968 > UBA8231 > UBA8231 > UBA8231. The sequence goes on along the minus strand of JAQCJA010000678.1, from coordinate 1,059 downwards.
AGTTGCTCTGTGCCGGTGTGCCGCTGTACTGGTTTACCGATGTGCCCATCGGCCATCCGGCTTTTGCGGCGACGCAGATGCTAGCAGTTTCGGGGATCTGGCAGGGAAGTGATGGGGATCTGCTCTTCCGACCGGATGAGGTGATGGATCCTGCCCAGTGGAATCAACTGCTTCACGCCGGAGCGACGGCCGAGTTGCCGGTGGCAGGGGCATCCCGTGCGGAGGCTGCCGTAACCCTGGCCGCGTCGCGGCCAGCGAACATTGACGCTTGACAATTTCGCCCGCCGGTTGCACGCTAATAGCTGCGAGCCGCTTTAGCTCAGTTGGTAGAGCACCTGATTTGTAATCAGGCGGTCCCCGGTTCGAGCCCGGGAGGCGGCTCCAAATAACTCGCTGAATAACAATGATTTACGACGGATTTTCTTCTGTCGAAGAGCTTTGTTTTTTTATTGCCCCCGTGTGCCCCCGGCGCCCAGAATGAGCACGCAAGGCGGGTTTTCCTGCGAAATCCGCCGCAGACACCTCATTTCCGGAGTTCTGTTCGCGTCGCTGGCGGGGCCGCCCAGTAAGGCGCCTGCCGCAGGCAAGGGGGCGGGATACCATGGGTGCCCGGGAAATCGTCGCCTCAAGTCCAGACATTGGCAGACAACTTCGTATGTTGTGTAGCAGGCAGTTCACCCCACCCCAGTAACCCGCGGCAAGGATCCTCCTCACGCAACTGAGTGGTGGACCCTGAGGACGCTCACTCCCATGGCCGAACGTCGTACCGAAGCCGAAGCCGAAGCCGAAGAAGAGCACGAACTTCCCGTCATGCAGAAGGTGGCGATTCTCTTTGTCGCTCTAGGTCAGGAGTCGGCGGGGGAGGTGATGAAGTTTCTCTCGGACTTCGAAATCGAAGAGATCACCCAGTCCGTGGCCAATCTCAAAACGGTGACGGTCGAAATGCAGGACAAGGTCCTGGCCGAGTTCGAGCAGTGCCTGCTCGCCGGCGAATGGGTCAGCCAGGGCGGCATGGACTTCGCCCGCGGTGCCCTGGAGCGTGCTGTGGGGCCGCGCAAA
>JAQCJA010000677.1 GCA_027593305.1 bacterium | reverse complement strand
CCTCTCGGAGACGCAGGGCCAGTCGAGTCGCCTGCAGGAGATCTTCGCCGACTGGAGTGACGGTCTGACCTATAACCTGGGGGCCCTGAGCCAGGGGTTCGTCTTCCCAGACGCCAAGGTCGCTATTCTCAATGACCACGAGATTTTTTCCCGCCAGAAGGGGCGCTACCGCTATCGCCGCTTCAAATCGGCCAAGCCGATTTCTTCCTTCGACGCCATGCAGCGGGGCGACTTCGTGGTCCACGTCAACCACGGCATCGGTCGATATACGGGCCTGCGCCGTCTGACGATCGCCAACCGCGATCACGACTGCCTTGAGGTCACCTATCAGGGCCGGGACAAGCTCTTTGTACCGGTGGAACAACTCGACCTGCTGCGGCGCTACTCCAGCTCCGAGGGTGATGTGCCGCTGCTCAGCAAGCTCGGCTCCAGCGCCTGGGAGAAGCTCAAGGAGCGCACCAAGGAAGAGATCTTCAAGATGGCGGGCGAGCTGATCCAGTTGTATGCCGCCCGCAAGTCACTTCCAGGTATGAAGTTCTCTGCCGACACGGCCATGATGCGCGAACTGGAGGCGGCCTTCCCCTTCCAGGAAACGCCGGATCAGTTGCGCACGGTGGAGGAGGTCAAGCGGGACATGGAGTCGCCCCATCCCATGGATCGTCTGGTTTGTGGTGATGTCGGCTACGGCAAGACAGAGGTTGCCGTGCGCGCCGCCTTCAAGGCCGTGTGTGACCACAAGCAGGTCGCGGTGCTTGTGCCGACAACCATTCTTGCCCAGCAACACTTTCAGACATTCTCCGAGCGCATGGCCCCTTTCCCGGTGCGCGTCGACGTCATGTCACGGTTCCGCAACGCCAAGGACCTGAAGGGCGTCGCCCGGGATGTGACGGATGGCAAGGTCGACATTCTCATCGGCACGCACCGCATCCTCAGTCAGGATGTGAAATTCCGTGATCTTGGCCTGCTGGTGGTGGATGAGGAGCAACGCTTCGGTGTCAAACACAAGGAGCGCCTGAAGCATTTCAAGGCTCTCGTTGACGTCGTCACCCTCACAGCCACGCCCATACCACGGACCATGCACATGTCTCTGATGGGTGCCCGCGACATGTCCGTCATCAATACGCCACCCGCAGACCGGCTGCCGATCCACACCGAGATTCTGGCTTTCGACGAAGGGCGTATCGCCGAAGCCATTCAGCGCGAGATTGCCCGGGGTGGACAGGTGTATTTCGTGCACAATCGTGTGCAATCCATCCACAGGCTGGTGGAATTTCTGCAGGAACTGCTGCCGGAAGTGCGTTTTGCCGTCGGCCATGGACAGATGCCGTCGCGGCAACTCGAGCAGATCATGTTCGACTTCCTGGAACGGAAGTACGACTGCCTCGTCAGTACTATGATCATCGAGTCCGGCATCGACATTCCCTCCGTAAACACCATCCTGGTGAATCGAGCCGACATGCTCGGATTGTCGCAGCTGTACCAGATTCGTGGTCGTGTGGGCCGCTCCAAGGAACGAGCCTATGCCTACCTGATGGTGCCCAAAGGCAAGAAACTGACACGCAAATCGCGGTTGCGCCTGCGCGCCGTGGAGGAGTTCGCTGACCTCGGGTCGGGATTCAACATCGCCATGCGTGACATGGAGATCCGTGGCGCTGGAAACTTGCTGGGTGCCCAGCAGCATGGTTTTATCACAGCCGTGGGCTTTGATCTGTACACCCGGCTCCTGGATGAAGCCGTCCGTGAATTGAAGGGTGAAACAGTCGAAAAACAGATCGAGCCGGAAATCAAGATCGCCGTCACGGCCTATATCCCCGAGGATTATGTCCCCGACGGCGATCTGAAGATGGAGTTCTATCAGCGCCTGGCCGAGGCGCAGCGCGTCGTCGATCTGCTGGCGATCAAGGAAGAGATGGAGGATCGCTTTGGTCGTGCGCCCTGGCAGGCGAAAGCGCTGTTGCACATCATGGAGATCAAGGTGATGGCAAAACAGCTGGGTCTGGAATCCGTGCAACTGGAAAAATCCCGTTTCAGCCTGCACTTCCCCGAGAGCGTGCAGGTTTCGCCAGCCGACATCCAGCGCCTGGTCGAGAAGTCATCGTCGCAGTTGGAATTCAACGTCGGTGAACGACTGTCCATCGAGACCTTCCTCAGAGCCAGCGATGAACAGGAACGACTGGAGAAAGCCAGGAATCTGGTGGAGGAACTGCTGTGATCGTCACCCATGGTGTCCGGCTGGCTCATGCCAGCGATGAACAGGAACTGCTGTGATCGCCGCCTGGAGCCTCAGCAGCGGACAGGTGACCTTGTCGCCCAGCTGCGGCAGTTCCCGGCATCGCGTCGGTGCCCGTCTGCGCCAGGGTCTGCGCGGCGTCGGCCTCGGTCTTGGTCTGTTTGTCGCCGCTTGTGGCACGCAGCGCGATGAGGGGCCTGTGGTTGCACGTGTGGGCGATGTGGTACTCACTGTGGCTCAGCTGCACAATCAGGTTCCCGACTCGGAAATGGCCGAGGAGCAGCGCCGCCTTTACATCGACAGCTGGGTACGAAGAGAGTTGCTCTACCAGGAGGCTCTGGTCCACGAGGTAGAC
>JAQCJA010000676.1 GCA_027593305.1 bacterium | reverse complement strand
AGCCATACAGCTCGAAGGTTTCCAGCGTCGTCGGCACCGGGCTGAAGCTGCTGGTTTCCTGCCCGTAGGAAGCGATGGCGATTCTCATGTGTATGTGATCCCCGGGTTGGTGGTTTGTGGTCCATCAGCGTGGTCCGTCAGAGCGGTCCCTCAGATCAGGGCGATGGCTTTGGTCATGCCCGCCGTCCAGCCGCCATCAACCGTCCAGGCGGCGCCGTTGACGAAACCGGACTCGTCGCTGGCCAGAAACAGAGCGACGTTGGCAATGTCCTCGGGCTGGCCGATGCGTCCCGAGGGCGCGATCATGGCAGCAAACTCGCGCCCTTTCGGGTTTTCATCCAGGTAGGGCTTCGACATGGCCGTCTCCGTCCACCCGGGGCAGATGCAGTTGACGCGCACACCCGCGGGGCCGTGGTCGACGGCCATGGCCCGCGTCAACTGCATGACGGCGCCCTTCGTGGCGCTGTAGCCGGCGATATCGGACTCGGCGTAGAAGCTGTTCGCCGACGCGGTGATGACAAAGGAACCGCCACCGGAGGCGATCATGGCGGGGATGCCGAATTTGCCACAGAGAAAGGCGCCCTTGACGTTGACGGCGAACATGTGATCCCAATCTTCTTCGGGCAGGTCGATGACACTGCCATCCCGCTGAATGCCGGCATTGCTGAAGAAGACATCCAGCCTGCCGAACTCCGTCATCACCGCCTCCACGAGTTCCTCAATACTCTGGGCCGCAGCAACATCCACCTGCCGGGCGATGATACGGCCCGGCGCATCGGCGGGCCGCAGTGCCGCCGTCGCCTGCGCGCCCTGTGCGTCAATATCAGCGGCAATGACGACGGCCCCCTCCGCGGCAAACCGCAGGGCCGAAGCCCTGCCGATCCCGGCGCCGGCACCGGTGATGATGGCAACTTTCGAATCGAGTCTCACGCTACCTCCTCAGGGTCCATGTTCGGTCATCGTATATCGTTGCGTCGTGCATGTCACATCGGTGCGCGCCGCCCGTGATGTACAGGCTGCCGTCGAGCCCGGCTGCAGCCCCCCAGGATTGCTCCGTCGGCAGGCGCGGACCGTCACGCCACGTCCGTGTCGCGGGATGATAGCAGCGCGTGGCAGCGCAGCGTAACCCACCCATCATCCACACCTCGTCGGCATAGGCGGCAACCAGCGGCGCCTGGCCGATCGCACCAGGCTGTGGCAGGTCTTGCTCCCAGCAACCGGTGGCCGTGTCGAAGGCAAAAAAACCATCGATGCTGATCACGTAGAGGACGCCCCGCAGGGCGCAGCAACCGCCCTGACGGGTGGGTTCGGGCAAGTCGGGTTCCGCACGCCATGACCTTTCACCGGAGCCGATGCTTTCCACCGATTGCAGCTTCGTCGTTGGATCGCAGGCACCTCCCACTGCCCAGATGCGCCCGCCGCTGGCCATGACGAAGGGATCTGTGCGCACCTGATGGAGGCGTGGGCCCGGTGTCCAGGCACCGCTCGATGGGTCGTAGATGTCGACGACATCCAGCGTCGTGCGTTCACCGTCGCGCGCGCCAGGCTCGCCCTCGCCGCCGATGATCCAGATGCGACCATCCAGTTCGCTGATGCCGTTGTAGCGCCGGGGGAAGGGCATGTGACTGACGACGTCCCAGCAACCACTGGCAGGATCAAAGGCGAAGAGCTCGTCGAACACGCGCTCCCTGGTGGGATAGCCCCAGCGCCGGGTCAGCCCCCCTGCCATGAACAGGCGCCCCTGCCAGGGCACAGCGAAGATATCGTGATTGCCGCCGCCCGGCAGACGGCCCGGCTGCTGTTCCCAGTCGAGGTGCCAGGTTGGCGCCGGTGCCGGCTGTCGGTAGAGCCCGTCGGCGCCGGCGGCCCAGATCGTGCCCTCGGCGTCGGTGTGCAGGCAGCGCACCAGCGAGGCTAGCTGACCAAGGCTCTGCTGGATCGTTCTGCCTGTGGCATCGATGTCGAGCTGGACGAGTTCTCCCGAACCGAGGGGTACCAGGACCCGGCCGTCGGGTGATAACCCCAGCGTGTGGATCGCGTCGCTGCCTGCTGCCCCTGTGGGTGTCTGCCAGCCTTTGCCGTGATCATCCCGAGGCCAGAAGCAGCGCACCCCTTTCGGCCCGGCGATCCACAGAAAACCATCACAGTCCACCACGAGGTGTTCCCAGAGCCCGTCTTCCATGGGCACGACCTGCCACGTTGCGGGGGCACTGGCAGCGAGAACGAGCAACTCGCTGCGGCCATCGTGGGCAACCAGACTCCAGCGGTTGCCGTAGAGGTCCGCCGCCAGGGGCAGAGGAATCGTGCCGTCCGTTGCCGCCGGCTGCTCGGCGAAGGTCCCCTTGAGTTGGCGATACCTGCGGCAGCCTTCGACGAAGATTTCGCCGCCAGGTCCACGTATGACGCGGCCCTGACCTTGCGGCGCACCACCGAAGTCAACGGTGACATCTTCTGGCGGGCCGTTGTCGAACAGATCGAAGCGCAGCACCTGGGTCTCCTGCGTGGCGTAGATCGCGCCATCCGGCCCCGGAGCGGCATCATCGATCCGTGTCTCAGCGATGTATTCGACGCCGTCACCGGACACTC
>JAQCJA010000675.1 GCA_027593305.1 bacterium | reverse complement strand
TTTCTGCCCTCCAGGTGCGGGCGCTGACGGTGGGTCTCAAGCCGATCGACATCGCCATCGGTCCGGATGGTCAGGTCTTTGTCCTCGATGCGCAGGCTCGCCAGGTGCTGCGCCTCGAACCGGCACCAGGTTTCGTTGACGGCGACCTCGTGGGTGCAACAACCCTGACGGTGGTACACCGCTTCGCTGCCGACACGTCGATGCCGGTTGCCATCCATGTCAGCGCGGACGGTACGATCTACGTCGCCGATCGTGGCGCGCGTCGTGTGCTGGTCCTCGATCAGGACCTCGCGGATGGGACCCGGGCCGTCGCCGGCAATGGCACGGTCCGCGCGGCGGGAGACGGCACGGCAGCGCTGAATGCCGCACTCTACGAACCGGCAGGAATGGACTTCGCCGTGGACGGCACGCTGTTCTTCGCCGACCGACGCAACGACGTGATCCGCCGCCTCGACACGGACGGTACCATCCGCTCCGCTGCCGATCTGCCGCTGAACCAGCCCGAAGACATTGCTTTCGACAGGCAGGGGCGCGCCTTTGTTGCGGACACGGGCAATCATCGAGTTGTGCGCCTCGATCCGGATGGCGGCGTCATCGTTGTCGCCGGCCCGATCGCGGCGGACAGTTCTCAGCTGCGGCGGCCCACGGCGCTGGCCTTCGATGCCGAAAATCGACTACTCATCGCTGACAGCGGCCACCGTGTCGTGCGCCGTGTGGAGCACGATGGCAGGCTGACGACGATCGCCGGCAACGGGCGCACGTTTCCCGTCGACGACGGCGGACCGGCAACGGCGTCGGCACTGCTGCGACCGGTTGACGTCAAGCAAGACAGCCGTGGCGTGCTCTGGATCGCAGACGCCGGAGCACACCGCGTCTATCGCCTCGGTGCGGACGGCCTGTTGCGACTGGTTGCCGGCACGGGATCCGCCGGGAGAGCTGAGGCGGGCAGCCTCGCCCGTCAAGCGCCGCTGAACACACCGACGGGTGTCGAGCCAGACGGCACCGGTGGACTTATCATCGCTGACTCCGGCAACAATCGTCTCGTCTACGTCGATGCCAACGGTGTCTTGCAGATTGTTGCTGATGAGGGTGCCGGCACACCTGCGCGCCTGTCGACGACGCCCGCGGGTGACATCATCTTCACCGACATCCTGACACACCGGCTCCTGCAACGGACCGTTCGCGTCACCATCCCGCCCGTGGCGCAGCGGATCGCCATCGATGACGCGCTCTGGCAGGTGGAGACGCTGGCGGCCCTGCCCCTGCCGGAGTTGCAGCAGATTGCCGTTGACCCCCGCAGCGGCATGCCACTGGTGACAAGCCGCTCCTCGGTGACCGCCATCGATGCGTCCGGCAGGCGCGAAGAACTGCTCAGGAACGAGTCGGACCGGTTTTACATGAGTGGCGTCACCATCGACGACTTCGGCGCGAGCCTGCTGCTGGTGACGACGCCAGGCGACGGTCAGCCCAAGCCCATGACGCTGGTTCGCTTCGGCCCCGACGGCACAAGCCAGAACGTGGAACGCTACGATCTCGACTTCTTTTTTGCCGGCGCGGGAGCATTGACCACGGGATCCGCTGGTGATGTGTTCATGCATCAGGCTGGTGATGCCTCTGCTGGCGGGCGTCTGCTGCGCCTGCGCCATGGCCGGCTGCTGAACATTCCAGGATTTCCGCAGGCGGCAGGTGGGCGGGGCATCGGCGTGGGTGGCATCGATGTCTTCGCCGAGTTGCCCGCAGAGAGTGCCGTGCTGGCGGCGGCGTCCGAGGGGGGTGTCTATCTGGCATTGCAGGGCTCACGGGACATCCTCCTGCTGCGCGATCTGGATGGCAACGGTGTCGCCCGGGGTCCATTGGAGCAGCGCCATATCGGCAGGGCTCCCGAGACACCTGTGGCCCTGGCGGTGACCGGTGACGGCGCCCTCTACGTGGCGACTGCAGCCAATCGCATCTACCACATCGACGGCTCCGTGGTAACGCTTGTGGCAGAGGGATTCGCCCCGGGCCTCATCGATCTGCAAGCCCCGAACGGCGGTGGCCTGCTCGTGCTCGAGGGTGATCGTCTCGGTGGCCGCCTGCTGGTCCTGCAGCCGGCACGCCCAACCCTGGCGGTCTGGCCGGCGGTGCTCGATTTCGGCGCCGCCCCCTTCGGGCAGGAAGTGACGGCGACGATCGTTCTGCGCAACGACGGCCCGCTGACTGCACATGTTACGCCCGTGACCACGAGGCCGGCCCTGTCGGCGGGCGCCGCGGTACAACTGGAACCGGGTGAGTCGTATTCGGTGGAGGCCCGCTGGGCGCCCCCTGCCCCGGGGCAGACGATAACAGAGCTGCTGTGGCGCGATGACAACGGCCGGACGCTGCTGCAACTGCCCGTTGCCATCCACGGCCTGGCCCCACGGCTCGAGGTGCCAGCAGAACTCGATCTGGGTACAACATGGGTCGGTGGCACAGGGCGGGCCGAATTGCCACTGGGCAATGCCGGCGATGCCGAGCTGCAGGTGACCGGCCTCGAACTGATCGATGCAGGCGGCACGGTGCGTAGCGCCGGCCCGCAGGTTTCGGCCCTGGGATTCGCCGCCAGCGTCA
>JAQCJA010000047.1 GCA_027593305.1 bacterium | reverse complement strand
AGATGCCTAAAAGTGTTACTTCCCAACAAAGTGATCCGTTTGGTAACACTTCGCGGCGGGTTATCGGCCCCGGCGGCGCGGGATGCCCAGACGCTGGCGCCGCTCCCAAAGCGACTTTCGGCTAATGCCCAGTTTTTCTGCGAGCGCCGTTTCGGTCATGTGGCCCTCGTTATCCCGCACGAAGCGCACGAAGTAGTCTTCGAGGCTAGCAGCCCCTTCGTCCGTCTCCTGTCCGCTCGGGGCGGCCTGGGGGGTGGGGAGTGAGGGGTTCGGTGCCGGGTTGCCCTGCCCCCCCTGGCCGCCCAAGGCCAGGCTTTCCGGGGTGATTTCTTCCCCATCGGCGAGAATCACTGCACGCTCTACGGCATTCTCCAGTTCCCGCACGTTCCCCGGCCAGTGGTGCGCAGCGAGGGCGGCGAGGGCCGCGTCGCTAAAGCGAAGGCGGATCTTCTGGAGCTTTACGCAGGCGCGCTCAAGGAGGCGTTCGGCAAGCTCTAGAATGTCATCGCCGCGGTCGCGCAGGGCCGGAAGGGTGAGATTGACCACGTTGAGACGATAGAAGAGGTCTTCCCGAAAGCGTCCTGTTTGGGCCAACTGACGCAGGTCGCGGTGGGTGGCGGCAATGAGCCGGACATCCACCTTTCGGGTTTCCACCGCGCCGAGCCGCCGGATTTCCCCTTCCTGAAGCACCCGTAGCAGGCGCGCTTGGGCCTCCAGGGGTAGCTCACCAACTTCATCGAGAAAAAGCGTACCGCCGTTTGCCGCCTCCACCAGCCCCTGGCGGGCGCTGCCGGCGCCGGTGAAGGCGCCCTTTTCGTGGCCGAAGAGCTCGCTTTCAAGCAGGCCTTCGGCATATGCGGCACAATGGGCGGCGACAAAGGCCGCCTCGCCTCGGGGACTGCGGGCGTGTACGGCGTGGGCGACGAGTTCCTTGCCGGTTCCACTCTCGCCCAGGATCAGCACGGTGGTGTCCGTCTCGGCGACCTTCTCGATCTCGTCGAAGACTCGTCGCATTCCGGGACTGGCGCCCATCATTTCGCCCATGCCCTGCAGCCGGTCCGCGGTGAAGGAGGCGACACGCGCGTCGAGGTGCTCGACGCGCTGCATGAGCCGGCGCTGTTCCACGGCTTTGTCCAACTTGGCGTGCAGTTGCTTGTCGTCGTATGGCTTTGTCAGGTAATCGAAGGCCCCAAGTTTCATGGCGTCGACGGCGGACTCGATCGTGCCGTACGCCGTGGCGACGATGACGACGGTCTCCGGCCAGCGTTCCTGCAGGCGCGCCAGCAACTCCATGCCGTCGACTACGGGCATGCGCAGATCGGTGATGACCACATCCACTGCCTGACCTTCCAGGACGGCGAGGGCCTCCGCCCCGTCGAAAGCGAGCACCGGCTCATACCCCCAGCGCTCGACAAGGGTGCCCAGGGTGCGGGTCGTCGTACGGTTGTCGTCAGCGACAAGGACGGTGGGTGGCATTCGAGATCCCGGATGTGTGTGGTTGAGATAGCAGGAGCAAAGCCCATTCCGCCGCAGATGTCGCTGCAACAGGGGCGTGGTTCTGGAGAATTCGGGGCCAGGACGTCTCGCCCCTGCTGGATTTCCAGCGACTGCTGAAGAACCAGCAGGTCAAAGATCAGCGTTCGCACACAAGGACGGCAAGTTCTCAGGGCACAGGTCGACAAGGCATGCTCCTTGCTCCTGTCGATACCGACCCGTCTACCCTATCAGGGAAGCCTGCCATGCGCCGTCCGTTGTTGCTTGTGCTCATTTTTCAGCTCACCGGACTGATCACCGGACTGATCACCGGTCCGATCACAGGTCCGATTACAGGTCCGGCCCCCGCGTTTGCCGACGACAAAGCCAGCCTTACGGGCATCGTTGTGGATGCCACATCGGCTGCGCCACTGGCAGGTGTCATTGTGCGCTTCATCGACACGGCCTCGCGGGCGACGGTGTCCGGCACGACGACCGATGGTGCCGGCCGCTTTGTCATCGACCCACTCCCTGCAGCGACCGGGCAACTGCAGTTGCAGCTCATCGGCTACGAGGAACTGCTGTTGCCGCCGGTGACGCTGCGGGCTGGTCAACAGACCGACGTTGGCACCGCTCCACTGAAGCCGCAGGCGATCCGGCTGAGTGAAGTCGTCGTCACCCCAGGCAGCTACTCGATCATGAGCAGTGGCCCCGTTCGTGGTCAGACGCTGGGACGCCAGGAGCTTGAGAACATGTCCTTCGCCGAGGACATCACCCGCGCCGTGACGCGCCTGCCCGGCGTCGCGTCGACGGACTTCTCGTCAAAGTTCACCGTTCGTGGTGGGGAAGCGGATGAGGTCCTCATGTCCCTCGATGGCATGGAACTCTACGAACCGTTCCATCAGCGTGATTTCGTCGGGGGCCTGTTCAGTATCGTCGACATCGAGACCATTCAGGGAATCGATCTGCAGACCGGTGGTTTCACTGCGGAGTATGGCAACCGCGAGAGCGGCGTCTTCACCATGACGACAAAGACACCGACGCAACGTCGCACATCCATTGGTGCCAGCGTGATGAACGTTCGGTTCTATACTGAGGGCACTCTGGCAGGAGGCGAGGGCAGCTATCTCGTGTCGGCCCGTCGCGGCGTGCTCGACAAGATCAAACTGATGTCGGTCGTGGACGACGAGACGACGCATTTCTTCCACGACGCCATGGCCAAGGTGGAGATACCCGTCACCGACCAGCACCGGCTGTCGGCTCATGTGCTGGTGTCAGCGGACAGGGCACAAGTCAGAGACATTGAGCCGGGCGTTGCCCACGACATCCATGACACCAGCTACGACAATCTGTACGGCTGGTTGGCTCTCAAATCGATCCTGTCGGATGACCTGTACGCGCGCACGTTGCTATACGGGGGCGAAATCACCCACGATCGCAAGGGCGATACCGGCAAGGACGAGTGGGCGGACAAGGTGAGCTTTCAGCTGCGCGACAACCGCAGCTACCGGTTCCTCGCCCTCAAGCAGGACTGGGTCTGGGATGTCTCCCCTCGGGTGTCGTTGAAGACGGGTTTCGATCTGAAGCAGGTCAACGCCGAGTACGATTACGTCTTCAACCTCGACGATACACGGACAGACTCAGAAGGCGTCGTTGGCCCGTTCCACAACGACAACAACATCCAGACCAAACCCTCCGGTCAGCAAACGGCGGTGTAGCTGTCGACCCGCTTCAACCCCCTGACGGATCTGTACGTGGAATCCGGCTTGCGCAACGACCGGGCGACCTGGGCCGATGACAATCTCTGGAGCCCCAGACTGAGCGCTGCCTACAACCTGACACAGCGTACCGTGCTGCGCGGTGGCTGGGGCAAGTACTACCAGAGCCAGTTCATCAACAATCTGGATGTGCATCATGCAGCCAGGCAGTACGACCCGGCGGAACTGTCGACGCACCATGTGGTTGGTCTGGAGCACAACTTCGCCGGTGGCGTGCAGGCGCGTCTCGATGCCTACACCAAGGACATCACACGTATGAGCGACACCCACCAGAACCTGCGCGACCCCTGGGAAGTGTTCCCCGAGGCGCGCAACGACGACGTCCTGCTGCAGCGGGCAGGGGCCACATCGAAGGGCGTCGAACTGTTCCTGAAGTACGACCAGGGCAAGAAGTTGTCATGGTGGCTCAGCTATGCGCGGGCGAGGGCAGAGGAGAGCATCACTGCCATCGACTACGACGGGCTCCTGGTGAAGCAGACGGGTGACCTGCGGCGCATCAACAACCAGGACCACACCATCTACGCCGACGTCAACTACCGGCCCAGCGCGCCCTGGCACATCAACCTGTCGTGGCAGTAATACACGGGCTGGCCGCTGACGACCTACACCTACGTAGCCAACCGCCCCTACAGTGAGACGCCGGCACCCGACCTGCACATGGCCGCCACGCACAACCTGTTTCGTGGCCAGGACTATCCCGCCTACCATCGCATGGACATCCGCATCAACAGGGATTTCCGTCTGGTGGACGGTACGCTCAAGGTCTACCTGCACGTCATCAACGTCTACAACCGGGAGAATCTGCGGAAGTTCGATGTGGATTCCACCGACGATGGGCAACTCGTGGCGGACGGGCAGGGCAGCTACCAGTACTTCCAGGACAACACCACCTGGTTTGGCCGCATACCGGTCGTTGGCGTCAGCTGGGACTTCTGACGGCCGATGAAGCAACAGGGGAACAACTCTCGTGGTGGTCTTGTCGCGTGATCCTCCTGGTTCTGGGTCACACTTGTCCGGCGTGGGCAGTCGATGTTCACGGCAACGTCGTCGACGCCGACACCCGATTTCCACTGGTTGCTGTGAACATCGCCGTACCGTCGTAAAGGCGGGCGACGATCAGCGATGAAGAAGAGCGATTTCGATTGACCGATGTGCCTGCAGGGACGTACGAACTGCGGGTTTGCCGCGTCGGCTACGAGCAGCTCAAGCAGCCGGTGCCCGCTTTGGCATTCGCGGCGGTCGGGATGATGAGACGCTGATCCTGATCGATGGACTCGAGGTCTGCGAGCCGTATCACATGAAGGACTTCAACGAGGGTGCCATCGAGCCGGAGCGCTTTGTGCTGCACAGTGGTGCAGGTCTTTCGTCCCGCCAAAGCGCACAGCGCGTGTATCTGTAGATTCACCAGGCCCGATACACCAATCCCTTCATCAGATGGAGCACCAGGATGAGCACGCCCAGCGCACCCGACTTGACCCAGCGCCCGCCGCGCAGCGACCGTGTCCGCCTTGGTGGCTACGTCATCCTGCCGCGAATGCTCGACAAGGGCCGGGCGACGTTGGCCGGGACCAATGGCGACTATCACTATGACTGCCCGGTGGACAAGCGCTTTCTCGAATTTGCCGGCGTCGATGCAGAAGCGATCAAGCAGCAGTTGGCCACAGGTGCGGGTGATGGCGACATCCTGAACTGGATCAACGCCAACTCGACGACGAACCCGAGCCCCGCCGAGATCGAAGCGTGGTCGAGCCATCAGGAGCAGCGCGCGCCCGGCGACCTCGATTCGCGCGAGTTCTTCAGCCAGCTTCACAAGGGCGCTGGCCCGGACCGCGAGGATATCAGCACCTGGTTCGACCTGCTCGACCTCGACGACTTCGTCAGCTTCGGCGGCAAAGCCTGATCCAGTGCCAGCCAGCGACGCCGTCCGGCACATCATCCGGCGCGATGAAGACACCGAACTCTCCGGGCGGCAGGGCGACAGCCGTGCCCCTGTCGACGAGCACGCAAGGACGACCTCGCCTGCAGTCCATGGGCGCTGAGGCGGCGCGCAATTCGACGTCGACAGCCGGCACTGGCTGCCAGCTCTTCAGGCGGGCGCGCTGTCTGCCACCGGCAGTTCCAGAATGAAGCGGGCACCCCCCGTGCCCCTGTCGAGGCGGATGGTCCCACCATGCTCGGCGGCGATCTTGCCGGCATTGGCAAGCCCCAGGCCGGTGCCGTCGGCGCGCGTCGTGAAGAAGGGCTCGAACAACCGTGCCCGATGTTCGGCGGCTACGCCCGGTCCCGAATCCTGCACCACGATACCGACCTGCCCCGGCGCCGAAGCGGTGGCGCTCACCAGGACCTGACCGCCGTCCGGCGACGCCTGGATGGCATTGATCACCAGATTCAGCAGAGCCTGTTCCAGGCGGTGGCGATCCCCCGCAATGGGTGGCAGTGCCGCGCCCGGTTCGACGGCCAACAGCACCCCCCGTTGCCGCGCTTCTCCGGCAGCCAGGTCGACGACGCTCCCAATCAATGCCAGGGGATCCAGCGGCTTCCGCAGGACGGAGGCGGGTCTTGACCAGGTGAGAAACTCCTCGGTGAAACGGGTCAGCTTGCTGATCTCGTACTCAAGGGTCTGCAATGTTTCCACCCGGGATGCCTCGCGACCTGCGGCGATGTCATCGGCGAGCAGCGCCAGCAGCAGCTTGATGGAATTGAGGGGGTTGCGGATTTCGTGGGCGACGCTGGCAGCCATCTCTTTGAGAGCGGCATCCCGCTGGCGCACTTCCTCCGCCATACGATTCACCGCAGAGGCAAGGACCTCCACCTCGTCACGGGTGTGCACGTCGGCCCGGGCCGTGTAGTCGCCCGCACCGAGACGCTCGGCCACGTCGGCAATGTGGCGGATCGGTCGTGTGATGCTGCGGGCGAAGAGCAGGGCGGCGACGAAGGCCAGCCCGGCACAGCCTGCGGCGATCCAGTACAGGCGGGCCCGCATGCGCTCGAGAATCTCCAGCTCGGCGGAACCGGCATCGACACCGACGATGGCAGCCAGGGCGCCGGTGCTGTCCATGACGGCAGCATAGGCGGACATCTGGATGGCGCCGGCAGGGGTGACGTAGCCGAGGGTGTGAATCGAGGGCAGCCGTCGCAGACGCTCGAGGGCGTCGTTGCCGAGTTGTGGCAGCACGCAACGAGAGCCGATGGTGACGGTGGAATCCAGGTCGAGCAATGACGTCAGGTCCGGGCGAAAGACGTAAAGGTTGAGCAAGCCCGTCGCCTCGCGGATTTTCTCCAGATCCTGCTTCAGGCGCAGGACCATGCGCGAGCGGTCGGCGCCGACGCGGATCAGGTCGAGTTGCACCAGCGGCGCATCACGGGCGGCGATACGGGCAACGGACTCCAGCTTGCCGCCGACTTCGCTCTCCAGGTGGCTGCGTGCCGTGGCGAAGAACAACTGCCCTGCCACACCAACAATGAGGAGGATGAAGACCAGGTAGAAGGCGACCTGACGGACGAAGATGGACGGCCCGCGCCGGTAGTGGACCCATCGGTCGGAAGAGTTCATGGTGGGCAGGTCAGCAAGAAGGAAGCCTGAGAACGGGGCACTTTCTGTGCGGGGCGTCTTCCCCGATATTACGAAAAGCCCATACGCAGAGTAATTGACACACTGACGAACAGGTTTGCGACGTGAAGATTCTGGTGGCCAATCTTGGCAGCACATCCTTCAAGTACAAAGTTTTTGACATGCCCGCTGGAGAAGTGCTGGCCCGTGGCGGCATGGACCGCATCGGTGCGGCTGCGGGTGGCTCGGTGCACAAGTACCGCCTGGGCGGCGCCGATGAAGTGGCGCAGGCCTGTGAGCTGCCGGACCATGCTGCCGCCATCAACGAGGCACTGGCGCGACTCACCGTCACCGGGGGGCCATTGACGTCGGCGGCGGATCTCGACGCCGTCGGCTTCAAAACGGTGCACGCCCGTGACATCTCCGGTGTTGTGGAACTGGACGAGGAAGTCATTGGCCGCATGGAGGATTTTCTGCGCCTGGCACCGGCCCACAACCCGGCCTACGTGGCGGCGATTCGCCAGTTTGCCCGTGTCGCACCCAAGGCACCCCGCATCGGCTGTTTCGAGCCCGCCTTCCACGGTCAGACGCCGCTGCGCCGCCAGCTGTACGCCGTGCCCTGGCACTGGTACGAGCAGTACGGGATCCGGCGTTATGGTTTCCATGGGGCGTCGCACCGCTCCGCCGCCGAACAGGTGATCGAACTGGAGGGCACCGATCAGTTGCGCCACATCAACTGTCATCTCGGCGGCTCCTCGTCGCTGTGTGCGATCCGCAATGGTGTGTCTCAGGGTGCCTCCCACGGTCTGAGCCCACAGGGGGGTGTGCCGCAGAACAACCGCATCGGTGATCTGGACCCGTACGCACTGCAGATCGTCTGTGACCGCGAGGGCATTTCGCTTGATCGGGTCCTGGAGATCTGCGCCAGCGAAGGGGGCATGCAGGGGTTGAGTGGGCGTTCCAACGACATGCGGGATATCGAAGATGCGGCGATCGCCGGTGACGAACGCTGCGCCCTGGCGATCGAAGTGTTCACCTCAGCCATCCGCGACTATCTCGGCTCCTATGTGGTGGAACTGGGCGGCATCGATGTGATCAGCTTCACCGGTGGCATCGGCGAACACTCCAGCATTGTCCGTGGCCAGGTGTTGCAGGGATTGGAGTTCCTCGGCGTCGAGCTGGATCCGGCCCACAACGAAAGTGTTCATGGTGAGGGCACGTTGCACGTCGAGGGCAGTTCGGTACGTCTGCGGGTATTGACGACGGATGAGGAACTGGTTGTGGCGCGGCAAACCTATGAGCAGTTGACGGACTGACGGCTCGGCCCCGTCGGCCCTGCACGGCGAGCTTCGATACATCACCTTATCTTCCACCAGCACAGTGACTTGATGTTTCGCCGGAGGATCGACGGGCGACCCATCAACCAAGCCGCCAGCTGCAACGTGTCCCGCCCTCTATCCAGAACTCTGTTACGTTGAGTCAGATTCCTTCAACCGGCAGTTCGCGGCACCGCAGTCGCCTGAGCCCGTACATGCGCAGGTCTCTGGCCCTGATTGTGGCTCTGGGTGTCATCATGCTGGCCGACACCCTCTACCTGCTGGCCCATCGCGCCGGGGCCGCTGCAGGCGTCAGCTACTTTGCGGTCTCCGACATATCCCTGTCGCAGTTCTATCAGGCCATGGTGCTGTCACACACGGGGCTGGGCATCCTCCTCGTGGTGCTCATGCTGGCTTTCGTCGAGTGGCATCTGCCATCGGTGTGGCGCCGCCATCGGCGCCAGGCGATCCTCACCGGCGTGGTCACCGCCGTCCTGGGTACCGGGCTGCTGATCTCGGGCCTGTTCATCCTGAGTGAAGCCAACAACCGCAATAACGCCTGGGCCTGGTGGTTGCACGTGCTGGCCGCTGCGGCGCTGCCGATTTTCTATCTGGCCCATCGCCGGACTTCCATCTGGAAGCCATCGAAAGCCAGCTATGTCATCGCTCCCGGTGCCATCGCCGCTCTGGCGCTGGTGGCCATCGTCGCCCACGGGGTTACCTATGAGGGGGAAGCGCTCACCGAAGCGGCGGAAAAGGCCTTTGCCACAGGCACACACATGGGTCCCGGATCGGGCGCCTGGCAGGAACTCGGCGATGCGCAGAGCTTCGTGCCCGCCAACTTCGTCTCCTACAAGAGTCCCTTCTTCCCGGCGGCGGCGACGACGACGACCGGTGCGTACCTGCCGTCGCGCATCATCACCCGTGGCAACCTGCCCGAGCAGGAACTGCTGGAACGCGAGGTCCAGCAGCAGGGCTTTGTCACCAGCGAGAAGCTGGGCGCCGTCACCTGCGAGCGTTGCCATGCTGCCATCGTCGAGCAGTGGGCTACTTCGGCGCATCGTTTCGCCTCGTTCAACAACCCCTTCTACGAGGCGACGATCAACGACCTGCGTCACCTTTCGACCCACTCGAATGCCGAACTCGATGCCCACGTTGAGTACTTCTCAAGCCAGGCGAAGAGTGGAGACGGCGAGGATCTGCGGGGTCGCGAGTCGCTGGTCAAATCGAAGTGGTGCTCGGGCTGCCACGACCCGGCGCTGATGCTGGCAGGGAAGATGTCAGGCGAGATCGATCGCCGGTCGCCGGAGGCACAGGCGGGGCTTACCTGTCTGGCGTGTCACGCCATCGATCAGATTCATGGCGTTACGGGCAATGGCAACTACAACATCGCCGACCATCAGGAAGACCCCTACCTGTTTGCCGAATCGCAGAGCGGTGTCGGGCAGTTGATGCACGACATGGCCCTGAAGGCGCGCCCCGCCGTGCACAAACGGCAGATGCTCAAGCCCTTCTTCCAGACATCACAGTTCTGCGCCACCTGCCACAAAGTCAGCCTCGATACGCGCGTCAACGGCTACCGCTGGTTGCGTGGCCAGGACGAGTTCGACAACTGGCATGACAGCGGCGTGGCGCTGAACGCATCGCGCACCTTCTACCTTCCCGGTTTCCAGCGCGTTTGCCAGGACTGCCACATGCCTCTGGAGGCAGCCGTTGAGGGGGATGTGTCGGCGCGCAACGGCTTCGTGCGCTCGCACCGGTTTGTCGCCGCCAATACGGCCCTGCCATTTCTGCGGGGGGACACGGAGACGGTTGCCCGCATCGAGGCTTTTCTGCAGGATGAGAAACTGCGGATCGACATTCCGGCGCTGCGGCGGACAGACGGGGGGATCGAGTATCTGCCTGGTGCGCAGGCGTCGCCGTTGGCACCGGGTGAACATGTTCAGGTCGATGTCACGGTGCGCAACATCGGCGTGGGGCACACCTTCCCTGGCGGCACGATCGACTCCAATGAAGGCTGGATCGAGTTCACCGTGTCGGGTATGGAGCCCACGGATGTGCTGCTGCAGAGCGGCGCCGTGGCTGCCGATGGGCATGTGGATCCGGCGGCGCATTTCTTCAAGGGTCTGCTCGTCGACAAAACCGGCAAAGGCATCCATCAGCGCAACGCCCAGGATATATACGCGCCCGTCTACGTCCGGGTCATCGGTCCGGGTACTGCGGCGGCGGCGCACTACGGGCTGCGGATTCCGGCCCACTACGCCGGCACATCCGTGCGCATTACCGCTCGTCTGCTGTGGCGCAAGTTCGATCGCACCTACACGGAGTTTGCCTACAACAGCAATCCGGCGGGCTTCCGCGCCCTGTCCGCCATTCCCGACCTGCCGGTGACGGAGATTGCCCGCCACGAGATCATCCTGCCCGTGACCGACGCGGGTGTTGCCCGGGAAACGACAAGCTCGCCGGCGCCTCCATGGATGCGGCACAACGACTACGGCATTGCCCTGCTGTTGCAGGGTGACACCCGTGGTGCCATGGCTGCCTTCGCGGAAGTTGCCCGCCTGCAACCCGGTCGCATCGACGGGCCGCGCAATATGGCGCGTGTGGCGCTGCAGGATGGGGACCTGGAACGCGTGTACGAGTTGCTGGAACAGTGTGAAGAGATGGATGCCGGCGATGCACAGACGGCATGGATCTGGGGTGTCACCCAGCAGAAGGCTGGCCGCTACGCCGACGCGGAGGCGGCCTATCGGCATGTGCTGGTGCGCTTCCCGCAGGATCGGGCGACATGGCGCAATCTGGGCCGCGTGCTCTACCTGGACGGCCGTTTCGCTGCGGCCCTCGATGCCATCGACCAGGTACTGCGCATCGATCCCGAAGATCGCAGCGCTCACTACCACCGCATGTTGTGCCTGCGCAGTCTCGGCCGCGAGGCCGAAGCGGCCGCTGCGGAGCAGGCCTATACCTACTACCAGATCGATGAGTCGGCGCAGGAGGTGACCCGCGGTTACCGCATGCAGCACCCTGAAGCCAACCAGGAAGCACAAAGTATTCACGTCCACGAGTTGTCGTCACCGGTGCCGGCCACCGGACGGGGGATGTAGGCGCATGCGGCGCAGAAGGATGTGGCTTTTCCTGCCGATGATGGTGCTGCTGACAGGTTGTGGACAGCAGTCGACTCCCGTGGAAGAAGCGGCGCCACAGTACACGCAGAAGACCTCGGCGTACGCCACGGGTGCCGTGCAGCGCCGCGCCCCGAATGTGCACTTTGTTGATGTGACACAATCCTCCGGCATCGACTTCACCCACGAGACCGGTGCCTTCGGGCAGAAGTGGATGGCGGAGACCATGGGTGCCGGGGCCGGTCTTTTCGATATCGATGCTGATGGCGACGACGATGCAGTACTCGTCAACGGCACCTGGTTCGCCGGTCACCAAGGCTCGGGGCCGACGCCGACAAGCGGGCTCTACGCCAATGCCGGGGATGGCACGTTCACCGATGTGACGGCCGGATCGGGGCTGGATGTCAGTATCTACGGCATGGGAGTCACGGCAGCCGACTACGATGCCGATGGCCACACCGACATGTTTCTGACGACCCTGGGAACAAATCTGCTGTTGCGCGGCGCGGGTCGAATGCGATTCGTCGATGCGACAGACCGGGCGGGTGTTGGTGGATCGATGTGGACGGATGACAGCAGTCGCCGCCAACCCGAATGGTCGACGGCGGCGCTGTGGGCGGACGTCGACAACGATGGCTGGCCGGATCTGCTGGTAACCAATTACGTGCACTGGTCGCCGGAGAACGATCTCTACGCCAGTTTCGATGGACAACAGAAGTCGTACGCCACGCCGCAACAATATGCCGGATCGACACCGCGACTGTATCACAATCGCGGCGACGGGCGCTTCGAGGAGATCACCGAAGCGGCGGGCCTGTTGCTGCCGGATGCCAAGTCCATGGGGGCTGCCGCCATGGATCTCGACGCGGATGGCTGGGTGGATCTGGTGATTACCAATGACACGCAGCCGAATTTTCTGCTGCGGAATCAGGGGAACGGACGCTTCATCGAAGCGGGCATGGCTGCCGGCATCGGCTACGACGATTCCGGCCGCGCCCGCGCCGGCATGGGTGTGGATGTGGCATCCCTGTCGACACCGGGGACGCTGTCCATCGGCATCGGCAACTTCAGTCGCGAGGCCATGTCACTGTATACGCAGACGGCGCCTCAGGCGACGGTCTTTGTTGATGGTGCCGGTCGCAGCCGTCTCGTGCAGCCGACACTGCGAGCCCTGACTTTCGGTCTGAAGTTTTTTGACTACGACCTGGATGGCTTTGCCGATCTGCTGTTGGCCAACGGCCACATCGAACCATCGATCAACGCCGTGCAGAAAGAGATCAGTTACGCACAGCCGCCGCAGTTGTTCTGGAACGACGGTCAGGGTGGTCTGGTGGATGCCGCAGCGGCAGCGGGACCCTTCTTCGCCGAGCCTCTGGTGGCCCGCGGTCTGGCCATCGGTGATCTGGAAGGGGACGGTGATGTGGATGCCCTGCTGTCGACCAATGGCGGCAGAGCGCATGTGCTGCGCAATGATGCGGTCGGCGCCAATGCCAATGCCCATACCAATGTCCGGTCCGCGCTGGTGCTGATTCTCCGGGGTGCGCCCCCCGCCGTGGATGCCCTGGGGGCGGTGGCGAAAGTTACCGTCGGCGGGCGCCGACAGTCGCTGACGGTGCGCACGGGGTCCTCGTATCTGAGCCAGCATTCGGCGGCTCTGGTCTTTGGCCTGGGCGAAGCAGACGCGGCGGAAAGCGTTGTTGTGCACTGGCCCGATGGCAAGGTGCAGGATCTGGGTGTGCTGGCGGCAGGGCGTTATCACGTTTCTCCAGCGGCGGCGGCGGTTCAGGTCGCTGCCTTCTAGGCCGCCCGTTGTGCCGAGTTGCTGAGCCGCTCGCCCAGCCAGGAGCGCCAGGCCTGCTCCGTTGAGATCAGTTCCTGCAGATCATGTTCGCTGCGACGGCTGTAGCGCGCCAGCACGGATGGTGCCGCTGAAAACCCTTCCCAATTCAAGCCCCCAGCCAGGGCCGGCGCCGCTTCACCGACGGCTTCGCGCATCAATGAGATACCCACCCGATACCAGGCTTCGTCCGGAGCGCGCAGGCGCAGCAGCAGCGGTGCGTAGCGAATCCAGCCCAGCAGGGCGCGCCCGAAACGTTCGACGGTGACCCGTGTCAGTGGCGTCGGTGTCAGTTGCGCGGGGCAGATACCGGTGCGGGCGATTTCGGTGAAACGGCAGAAGGGGTCGTGGAACACATACGCCGGCACCCGCAGGACGGACAGATGACCAAGGCGGGCACCGAACAGAGCATCCTCGCCGCGTGCTGCCGGTGGCGCGTAGAAGGGCGGCATCTGCCCGGCACGAGTGACGTGCAGGTCGAGAGCAAGATTGCCGCCGGAGAGCCGATGGACGCCGCGCACAGCGCGGATGGGCCGGGGCAGATTGTCCCCGGGGCCCGGTGCCAGCCGCATGCGACCGGCGAGGAAGGCGGAGGACGTGAGGAACTCGCTGCCCGAGGCCAGGGCCGCACCGAGGCGACGCAGCAGGGCAGGAGCCACGTGCCGGGTAATGCCCCGCGGGATCGGTGACGGCTCGCCCAGGGTCGTGCCGTTGGTGACGGCTGCCCCGCGGGACAGGCCGTCCAGATGGGGACCCAGAGGATCGACGGGGCGCCAGTGAAGCGTGCCACCCTCATCTCGCCACGGCGCCGAGAAATACTCGTCGTCATCGAGAAACAGCAGGGCATCGGAGCCGGCGCGTAACGCGTCGAGGATGGCAACGTTGCGCTGGGCGCTGTAGCCGGGGCGCTTGATGAGGGGCTCAATCGATCCTGTGGCACCCGCTGCACAGGCAAGGGATACGCCGGAGGCCAGCTGGATGCAGCGCACCTCCTCGAAGGCACCCACACCGGAGAGCCGCAGCTCACGATGCGGCGGCGGGGCACTCTCCAGCGTGCTGTCCCAAACAACGAGCAGACGCAGGCAGTGGCTCTCAACGTAGCCCAGGGCCCGCAGTCGACCGACCAGCATGTCGACGACGGAGACCACCTGTCGTCGCCCCGAACAGAAGGCAATCGTAACCCGGGTAGGTGCCACGTCCCGGGTCTCAGGCGGCACGGCGGAGAGCAGATCCGCTGGCCAGGGCGTTGACGACGTGCCCCGCTGTATCGAGTTCACGTGCCGTCGCTTCGCGCAGCATGGCCGCCACCTGCTCCTGGCCGCACGCGGGCACCTGGCGCCAGCGCAGAACGATCAGCCGGATCTTCCAGGCATGCTCGGCGATGTGACGAGCTCTGGCGCCGGCGCCACGGCCCGGGTCGAGCAGACCCAGCTGCTCCAGGTAGGTGAAGCACAGGGCCATCAGTCGCTTGTGTTCCCACCAGACACGCAATGGAATCGCCAGACGGTCTGCCGATGCAGCATGGTTGCACGCCAGGATCTGTGACTCGAGCCAGGTGGACGTGGCGATGCCCCACAGGGCCTGGATCGTTGGCGCAATGCTGCGGTACCGGATCGAACTGTTGGCTGCCTCCAGGTAATCCCACAGCGAGTCACACAGACCTTCCACATCAAAGGGAACTGCGGCAGCCGTGGCAGGAACGAAACGATACAGCAACAGGCGGGGCCGTTCGTTGTGGTCAGGGCGCTGCCGCGCCAGGCTTGCAGCGGCCTTCGTACCCGCTTCAATCGTCTCGGCGTCGAGCCGGAACCTGTGGAAGCCACCGCCCGCCGTGTAGGCGAGGGCCTCGAAGACCCTCGCCTGCCGGTCGACGCCCGTGAGCAGAATTTCGTGCAGCCAGCCCCGACGGGGATCGCCGGGCAGGCAGCCATAGTCGATGTCGATCTGCACGTAGAGACCGCGTTCGATGCAATGGCCAAGGAAGGGTACCAGAGGTCTTCCCGGCAGCCGCTGGTCGAGGTGCTGCACGTCGAGCCACGGGCAGGTGAACAGCGACACCTGGCGCAAGTGATCGGCCGGCGACCAGGGGTGTGTGTAGAACTTGAGATCCCCCCCCGGCCGATGGTAGAGCTGCACGAAACTGGACAGAATCCAGGGGAGGGCCACATCACCATGACCGGCCAGGATGGCCAGCGGATAGGCGAGGAACAGGTAGCTCTGCAGCAGCGGTACGCCCAGTGGCAGAGAGATTGTGGCAGCTACCATGTCAGGCGGCGATCCGCGCCGTACACAGAGCGCTGAACAAAGCCAGATACCGGTCGGCCTGCGCCTGCAGGGGAAAGTGGGACATGACATGCTGACGGCCGCGGCGTCCCATACGCGAACGCAGTGCCTCATCCCCCAGCAGCGTCAACAGGCACTGGGCGATGTCGCCGGCATCCCGTTCGACATAGACACCACCCTCGCCATCGGCAAAAACCTCACTCATGCCCTCGGTGCGGGTGGCGACGACGGGTGTTTCGCAGGCTAGGGACTCGGCCAGGCCGAGGCCGAAGCCTTCGGACACGCTGGTCATGACACAGACATCCGATTGCGTGTACAACGCGGGCATGTCGGCGCTGGCAAAGACGCCGCGGGCAAAACGCACGCAGTGGGAGAGTTCCTTGAGTTGCACCACCCGTTGCAGGTGTTCGTAGTACGGGTTCGTCATGCCCAGATGGTGGCAGATGCTGCCGTTGCCGGTGATCAGCAACGTGGCGTCCGCACGCAGGCTGGCGACGAGTTCAAACGCATCAAGCAGCAGATCGATGCCCTTGGAGGGGTCGAGCCGCACCGGGCTGGTCACCAGCGGGCCGGGCAGGTCGCGCAGAATGTCATAGTCGAGAGCCTGTTGCGTCGGCTGGAAGACATCGGTGTCGATG
>JAQCJA010000674.1 GCA_027593305.1 bacterium | reverse complement strand
CATCAACGCCATACACCTGGGGGTTGCCGGCACGGGAGATGACTTCACTGCGAGCACGCTGCTGCGCTACTTCTGGCACCCGGAGCAGTCGCTGGCCATTGCGCGAGCCTTTGGTGTTGCCTGTGCCGTGGCTACGGTTGGTGTGACCGGCCTGCTTGCGCGCCGCCTCGGTGCGCATGGTCTGCTGGCGGCGGGGCTGATGGCGGTTTGTGTCATCCATGTGCGGCAAAGCCCGGTGGCCGGCGCCGATGTTCCCATGACACTGATGTTTGTCCTGGCCCTGTGGGCGGCGGTGCGCCTCGAATCGGCAGAGAGGGCGCGTGACTATCTGCTGGCAGGAATCCTCGTGGGCCTGGCAGCGGCGCTCAAGTACCAGGGCGCGCTGGTTGCCATAGCCGTGCCGGTCGTACACCTCGCCAGTCGCCGCGCCGTTGTTGATTGGCGCAGTGTGGTGGCTGCCGCCGGTGCGATGGGCGGATTCCTGCTGACAACACCCGGTGCTCTGCTCGATGCCGGCACCTTCGGCAACGGCTTCACCGAACTGTGGGCCCACGTAGCACCCGGCACGGTGGCCGAAACACCGGGTTGGTGGCGGCGCACCTGTCGCTGTCGCTGTGGACGGCGTACGGCCCGGTCGGCCTGGCCCTGTGCCTGGCGGGTTTCGGTCTTGTGCTGCAACGGCGGCGCCCGGACGAACTGGGTCTGGCAGCCACCTTCCTGTTGTACTTTGCCGTCATTGGCTCGGCGAAACTGACCTTCGTGCGCTACGCTCTGCCCCTGGCGCCGCTGGCTGCGATCCTGATCGTGATCGCCATCGGTCGATGTCGTCGCTGGGCGCCGGTTGCCATGGTCGCCGTGCTGGCCCCTTCCCTGTACGGCTCGGCCCGTATCGCCGATCTGCGTCTGCGGCCGGACACTCGCGTCGCAGCCGCCTCGTGGATGCGTGAGCACGTCGCCGCCGGCGCCGTGGTCTGCAACTTCGGGGGCTGGGCGGGCGATCCGGGGGCACGGACCTTCGAAGACGTCTGGTGGAAGATCTCGCAACTGGTTCGCAGTGCCGACACGCCCAGCCTGGCTGAGACGTTGGCCGTACTGGACCGGGTGCCCCCGCCGGTGCCCTTTGTCTCGTATGCCGTGCAGACGGGCAATCAGGATCTGGCCGCCGGGTCACGGGCAACCGTCGAAGCCCTCGACTGCGACTGCGTTACGACCCACGAACATGTCCTGAGTTTCTCGACGGCCGGAGCGGACCTGGCGCGCGAGTTGGGCGGCGTGGCGTCTGTCAGTGCGAGGTTTGAGCCGGGACCGGCGGCAGACAGCGCCCGGTACGACGAACTCGACGCGCTCTACCTGCCCTTGTCCGGATTCGGCGATCTGCGCGCGGCGGGTCCCGCCATAGATGTATGGCAACGGCACGGCGAGGCAGCCCCCCGGACGTGGACGGGCCGTGACGTCGTCGCCCGCGCGCTCATGCGCGGCGCCCGTTCGCTGGTGGATGACGGCGAAGCCGAAGCCGGTCTGCATCTGCTGCAGCAGGCCCTGTCCAGTGTGCCGGATTCACGGGATCGGCAACTGTTTCGTGGCGCGGCGGATGTGTTCCGTCGGTTGGAGCTGCCAGACCCCGCCCGCGCCAGCGAAGAGCGCGCGACGCTGTTGGACTTCTGATGGCATCAGCACCGGGACTTGCCATGGGTTGCGCATCGCATTGCCGAACCATCGTCTGCGAAAGCCTTGAGCCTGGCGAGCGGAATACGAATGACGGATTCCTATGACCTGATGCTGCAGGTGGCCATCGGCGTCGTTGTCGCCCTGGTTGTCTTGCGACCCAAAGGTGGTCTGCTGCAAGAAGCGCTGCGGATCCTGCCGGACACGATCCGGCTGCTGCGCGGCCTGGCGACGGACAGATCCATCGAGATGGGCGTGCGCCTCCGACTCTGGTTCCTGTTTGTGTATCTTGCCAGTCCTGTGGATTTCATTACGGACTTCGTGCCCGTCCTCGGCTGTGCGGATGACGCCATCATCGTTGCCATCGTCCTGCATTCCGTTGTCCGCCGGGCCGGGCCGGAGGCCATTCGTCGAAACTGGACCGGCACCTCCGAGGGACTGTCCATCATCTGGACTTTGGCGCGGTTCGAGGGCGCGGCTCATGAGCCAGGGCCGCTGCACACGAGCGCGGGTGATTCGTGACAGCCTCCGGGTATTGGCGTAGTCTGCTTCTTGCAGGGCTGGTCCCACTGCTGCTTCTGCAGCTTTCCTGCACGGATCGCGGCGTCGATCCTGCCGGGACGACTGCCGCAGTGGATGTGAATCCTCAGACCGATGAGACGATCAATGAGATGACGGACAACATGCTGGATCACGATGCAAAGCTCAGATTTCTGGCGGCAAACTTCGACCCGCTGCCGGAGAAAATGGTTGGCATAGGCCAGGACAGCAGCATCTACGCCCAGTATGCTCAACCCACCGACAGATATGGCCATGGCATACTCGGTGATGCCATTGAGGCGGGACAACTCGTCGTGCTGCGCGAGGGCATCAGTTTGAGGTGGACCCCAACCTTTGGACAGCCGGGCAGCGAAGTTAAGGTGGACTCCATGGGGTTGTTAGGC
>JAQCJA010000673.1 GCA_027593305.1 bacterium | reverse complement strand
AAAGCGTCAGGAACGCCGGTGCCTCTGGCACAGCAACCCTGTGCATGACCGTCCGGGGCTTCATTGCTCTGGGAGCAGTCGCCCTGGCTGGACTTGCGCCGGGGGCCGCCGAAGGCGAGACCTGGCGAGTTGGGGATGCTGGTCAGCCCTGGGAGCTGTACCCAGTAAGCTTCATGCTCAACGCGGGCGAGTCTTTCAAGCCAGACTATGTCTGGGGTGGTGCTCACGCGACGGAAATTGTTGTGGACGACGACGGCGACGGTTCGATCGATGAGGATCCTGTCGATGTAGTTGATAACGACGGCGACGGTCTGTTCAACGAAGATCCTGCAGATGGGATCGACAACGACCGCGACGGCACAACTGACGAGGACGGCGCCGATCCCCAGCTCGACAATGATGGTGATGGCCTGCTCAATGAAGACGGCATGCGCACAGGCGGGATCATCTACGACCCGGCCCTGCGCAATGAACTGACGGGTGCCCCATACTTCCGTTACGCGACAGCAGCCGAATCCGCAGCCGATCCCACGGGGCCAGGCTACGGATGGGGAGACGACGATCACGATGCCAGCTTTAATGAGGACCCGATCGATGGCATCGACAATGACAGCGATGGCCTGATCGACGAGGATCCGGAGGGTCCCCACGGCCCTCTGCCAGCCTCCTGGTTGGTGCGCACATTCTCCTACAATGCGGGGGATCTGACCGAAGCCCAGAAGTCACAGTTGGCGTTTGTGTGGGACCCCGACGCGTCCCTCTATACAGCCGAACTCCCTGACGGGACGGCAGTCACTGCGACTGCAGCAAACCGTCGCTTCACACCTTCTGATTGGCTCCGCCCCATCCGTCTTGACCCGTCACGCAACATCAGCTTGCTAACGATCGATCGCTTCCTCAGCGGCGAATTCAGTAATATCGATCCAACGGATTCACAGGTCTGGGGGCAGACGCTTACGGGTACGTCCCATGGTGGAACCTCAGGCCACGGACAGGTTGCGGATGGCAACATCTTCACGGCCAGAGCGGTTTCCCAGCGGTCCTCGTCGGCCTACTTCCGCCTGCATTTCCTGGCGCTCTACTGGCTGGATCTCATCCGCATGCGGCCCCGGCCCGACTTTCCGGACCGCACGCCGACAACCTTTGATATTCTGTATGCCGGTGACCTGGAAAACCACTTTCGCACGACCTTCTTTCTTGACGAGCTGCGAACGAGTATGGTCGCCATCGACCCGGTTATTCCACGGCAGACGGACCAGACTCGCCCCCCGATCAAGGAGTATCGCTTTGGCGAGGACGAAGAGTATCCGCCGAAGCGGGCCCGCATCCTGAATTTCTCCAGCCAGATGCCGGAAGGGCAGACCTGGGAATTGGCGGAGTTTGAAGCCTACGGGCACGGCTATGCTCTCGACGCCGCGTATGTAACGGAGATCATCGATGTCGGCACCCCTCAACCGCGGTATCGCCGCTACTTCGACCTTCAAGATGCCGACCGCCCCATTGCTCTGGAAACGGTGCAGACCCTCGACAGCAATGATGATGGGACGATTTCTACCTCTGAACTCGCTTCCAGCAGGGTGACGGCACAGTTCGATGCCGACGCCGCCGGAAACCCCGTCACCTGGGGACGGGTACGGTGGTCAGGCAAGATTGAGGGAGACGAGGCGGACCTGCAGATCCGCGTGCGCTCCGGCACGAGCCTTGATACGCGGATCTACCAACGCAAGCTTGGTCGTGGTGTTGTGTCGACTTTCACTGGACCATCCATCGTCGCTGATTGGCCCGCACCGGGCAGCCGTCTCGAGTTGTTCAGCTATACCCAGTTGTCGGGTCTGGAACGGACGCCGGTCAAGGATCTGCCCGCCAACCTTGTCACCGACAGGGACGGCAGTCCCGGAGGATGGACGGCGTGGTCGG
This sequence comes from bacterium, assembly GCA_027593305.1. GTDB lineage: Bacteria > Latescibacterota > UBA2968 > UBA8231 > UBA8231 > UBA8231. The sequence continues at coordinate 692 of JAQCJA010000673.1, read as the reverse complement.
CGCCCTTTGATTTCACCGATGGGCAGGTCGCTGAAGGTGCAACAGGGGGAGGAATCTTATTACCACTGCCGCCTCTGCACCGCTATATCCAGTTTCAGCTGGACTTCACCAGTGGCGAGGACAGTGGCATCAGCCTCGATTTTCTGGAGTTCGACTTTTCCAGCCCTGTCGTGAGTCGTGGGATTATAGCCGAGATTTTTCCGGACACGGCAGCAGTTCTGGGATTGGCCTCCGGATTCAGTTATGTCCTGAAGCCGGATGTCTCCACGACCGATGTCGGATTCAACCGCATCGATATCGCCGTGCCCTCTCCGCAGGCGACGCTGGATTCGTTTTTTGTTGACGATCTGCGTTGGGAACGCACCCAGCCTGTGCCGCCAGGTAGTCTGACGGAGGCGGATGCTGCCGCCTGGGTCAGCGAACGACTCGCCAGCAAGACGTGGCTCGACACCATGTCCGTCGGCACCGGTTCGCGATTCGCGGCGGCGACCTACTTCGACTCTTCGGCGGCACTATACAAAATCGGCATCAAGACGCGGTTGTTTACTGCGCTTGATTTTCCTCGGGGGCAGGACCGCGAGATCGAGATGAACTTGACCACGCCTGTGTATCGGCTGCTGACGCGTTTTGACAGCTGGATCTGGAACGAGTCAACGACACAGGATCTCCAGCAACCCACACAACCGGGAAAC